>CAZPFM010000099.1:0-6771 GCA_964585845.1 uncultured Bacteriovorax sp. | reverse complement strand
GCTCACCGTTTTTAAAGCATCCCACTGCAGGGATTCCTGGAAGATCGATCATTGCTTTGATCTTGGGATTTTTTTCAACATCGATCTTGTAAATTTTCATTCCCGCTTCTTCGGCCACCCGCTTAAACATCGGAGCCGCGATCCGGCAGGAGCCGCACCAGGAGGCGTAGAAATCAATAAGCACCAGGGGTTCATTTTCAATGACCTTAAAGATCGTATCGTCATTTAGTTCTTCCATACGAAGACTCCTTAATTAATGATGACCCGGACGGAATCAAGAGAGAGCTCGGCCTTCTCGATCGCCTTGAGCATATTTGTCTTATTAAACTTTAAAAGCAGGATTTCTGTTTCTGAAACCGTGGGATTGACCTTTCGGAGGGCCTCGAGACGTTCGATCTCGGAGTCCAGGGCCTTGACCATTTCGTCCCGGAACTTATCCTTGTACTGCTTGGCCCTCGGGACACAGATCTCTTTTCCGCGCTTAATACACGCCTTGATGAAGTCCTTTGGCATCTCCTTAAGAGAAGCTCGCTTCTCCTGGCTCAGGGACTCCGTATTCTCATCCACAAATTTCTTGGGAAGCTTCGGAGTGAGATCCAGCATCTGGCTATTGAGGAGAATCCTTAAAGGTGTTGGCGGGAAATATTTTTGAATCTGAAGTTTTTTATCGGCCACCGTACTCAAGAGGAAGAATCCTTCAAAGAGAAATGGCTCTTTCTGAGGAGTCTTCCAGCTAGCGATGGTGCAATTGCCCATCTCCTTAGAAGAGATGAAGTCCATGATCCCCGTGACCATCGGATGATCCCAGGTAAGAAAAGTCACATCTTCTCTTTTGAGAGCATTCTCCCGCTTAAAGGTCACTGTCATTCCTTCCGGGTCGAGCCCCGGGAAATGAGGAAGATACATATTATCCCCGGCCCGGATGAGAAAGGTGTCCGGATCATCCATATCCTCGGTGTCCACTCCGAGCTGGGCCCAAAGAGTGAGCATGAAATTTTTCAGATCATCTGCTTCGTCGACGGTCTTGAGTTCACCAACAAAATCCATGGCTTTTTTGTGGTTGAAAGAATTGAGTTCCACCAGTTGATCCTGACCTTCTTCAAGCTTGGACTCAATCTCCTGATGGAGGGCCTTAGTGCGCTCAAGAAAGAGGGAAAAAGACTTCTTATCGAGATCCCCTTCTCGGGCCTTCTCCAGAAGTCCCTGAAGATCTCCTCTCACCGTGGCGTAGAGTTCAGTCGCTCCTCGAGGAGAGGACTCAAAGGCGTTGAATCCCTCATGATACCAACGCATGAGATACTCTTCTTCGCTTTCTTCAACATAGGGAACATGAATCTGGATATCGTTTTTCTGGCCGATCCGGTCCAGGCGTCCAATCCGTTGCTCCAGAAGATCCGGAAGTTTCGGTAGATCAAAGAGAATGAGATGTTTTGCAAATTCAAAGTTTCTTCCTTCAGAGCCAATCTCAGTAGAAAGAAGAATGTCTGCTCCCTGAGGATCAGCGAAATAAGCCGCCTGCCTGTCCCGGTTCATAAGATTCATTCCCGAGTGAAAGAAAGCGATCTTACCAGTGGTGCGCTCTTTAAGAGACTTCTCTAAATCTACTACCATGTCTTTATCGTGGGCGATGAGAAGGATCTTTTCTCCCAGGTGCTTTTCCACAAAGTTTCCGAGCCAGTTGGCCTTCTCTTCAAAGATCTTTTTCTCGCGATTCTTGGATTTTCCGGGATTGATGCTATGAGAGTGAAGAACCCGCTTGGGAAAAAACTCCTGGAATTTTGCCATGGTCTTTCTTGTGTTTCGGAAATAGATCCGACCAGTACCATGGCGGTCGATGAGCATCTGAATGAGTTCATCACTTCCCTTCCCCTGAGCATCTGATCCTAAGAGAGATGTAAGCTCCTTTTCTTCCCCGGCAGTGAGTTTTTTCTCAGAGAGTATTTTTCTCGCAAGGGTTGAGACAGGTTTATACTTATTCATTTCCTCGAGGAACTGATCGAAGTTCGGAAATCGGTTGGCATCCAGAAGATGGAGTCTTGCAAAGTGACCCGCCAGACCCAGGATCTCCGGAGTTCCTGAGAGAAGGAGAATTCCAGGAGTATCCTTAGCAAGAACTGAGACAAAGTCATACTCCATGGAGGAGTTTTCAGGAGTCCACCGAAGCTGGTGGGCTTCATCCACAACCAGAAGATCCCATTTAGCATCCATCGCTTCCTGCATGAGCCAGTCTTCTTTCATGAGATATTTAAGTGAAGCCACGAAGAGCTGGCCCTCCTCAAAGGGGGCCGATCCACGCTGAATTTCACTATCGTGATTAATAGTCGTAAACGTCAGTTGAAACTTTCGGAGCATTTCCACAAACCACTGATAAACCAGTGAATCAGGAACGAGGATGAGAACGCGCTCGGCACGTCCCAGTTGAATTAAGTGATGAAGAATCAGGCCTGCCTCAATCGTTTTTCCCAGACCGACTTCATCGGCGAGGAGAACCCGTGGGCGTGCCCGCTGGGCCACTTCGCTTGCCACATACATCTGGTGAGGAATGAGAGAGAGCCTTGGCCCCATGAATCCTCTTACAGGAGAAATAAAGTTTTTTCTCTGATTTAAAAGAACATCGTAGCGGAGTTTAAAAAGATCATTGGAATCAATGTTGCCGGCAAAGAGCCGCTCTTCCGGTTTGGAAAAGGAAAGGGTATCGGCCAGCTGAGTTTCAGGAAGACTTTTTCCTTCTCCCTCATAAGTTAAAAGACCCTCATCCTCGGTGACGTTTTCCACAAGGAAACTCTCCCCTTCCTGGGACTTCACTTCATCGCCTTCGATGAAACGGATCCGCCGCAAAGGAGCGGTCTGAAAACCGTACCTTCTATCGACCTTGGAGGCCGGAAAGAAACATGTGACTGTTTTCGACTCCACGTCGACGATGACTCCTAAGCCTAATTCCGGCTCGGACTCCGATATCCAGCGTTGGCCAATGATGAACTGCTTCATTCCCACTCCCGTCTGATGACAAACCTTCCGAATTGAACCAAGATACTACCAAATCGGGTAAAGGGGTTAAAGCCTATGTTCATAAAAATGATGAGCTTTTTCGGTGCCATTTTCATATCAAGTGTTCTCCTTGCAGAAACCTCGACGGATCTCTCAGGCACTTGGCGCTTTGAACTTAAAACAGATTACGCAAAGATTCCTTTTCTCATGGAAATTCAGTCAAAAGAGAAAGGACTCACTGCTAAAATTTTTAATGGGAAGGAAACAATTCCCCTGGAAAACCTTCGCTTTGATGAGAAAACCAAGCGGCTTCTGATTCCCCTTCAGACTTTCGAGCAATCCCTTGAGCTTGAACTCCAAAAAAATAAACTTGTTGGTTTTCATGTCCGGCATAACAAAAAGCCTCAAGTGCGAACACCCATCACCGGGGAAAAAGGCGTCACTGAAAGATTTCCTGAGACGGCCACTCTCCCGAAGGCAAGTATCGATCTTACCGGTCGCTGGAAAGTTGAACTTAAAGACAGTACCTCAGAGTCCACCGGTATCGTAGTCTTCACTCAGAACAAGAATAAACTGGATGGCTCTATTCTGACCCCAACCGGAGATTACCGTTACTTCTCTGGCTACGTCTCTGGCAGAAAATTTGTTACCGCCAGTTTTGATGGTGTCTTCAACTATCTCTATAAGGGAGAAGTGAAGGACGGAAAGCTTCAGTCTGCACTTCTGGCCAATTATAAAACTGACATCACCGGCGAGAGAAACAATAAGGCAACCCTTCCTGATGCCTATAAACAAACCGAGCTTCCTTCTCTTGAGTTTAGTTTTTCGGATCTTGAAGGAAAAACAGTGAGTCTTAAAGATGAACGCTTTAAGAATAAGCCCGTCATCGTTCAATTTTTCGGCTCCTGGTGCCCGAACTGCATAGATGAGTTAAACTTTCTTGTTCCCTGGTACAAGGAGAATGCCAAGAAAGGCATCGAAGTGGTGGCCCTGGCCTTTGAGCGCAGCCTCGACGAAAAAGCCTCTCTTCGTCAGTTAAAAAAGATCCGCGCCAAAAAAGATGTTTCCTATCCCATCCTGGTGGCAGGATTATCAGTGGACGTGAAGCCTTCGGATAAAATCAAGGGTCTAAAAAACTTCATCTCTTTTCCAACCACCATCTTCCTGAATAAAAAGCATGAGGTTGTAAAAGTTCATGCTGGATTCACAGGGCCAGGTACAGGAGAATTCTATGAACAGTGGAAAAATGAGTTTTACCAGACTGTGAGCGAGCTTCTCGCCGAGTAATATATGTTAAAGACTATAGGCCTTTTGCTTCTCTCCAATGTGTTCATGACCTACGCCTGGTATGGGCATCTTAAAACCTTGAGTTCTAAACCTTTGTGGGTGGCCATCATTTTAAGTTGGGGAGTGGCCTTTTTTGAATACTGCTTTCAGGTTCCGGCCAACCGTATCGGTTATGAGCACTTCAATCTGGGGCAATTAAAGATCATCCAGGAGGTCATTACCATGGTGGTCTTCGCCCTCTTTTCGATCTTTTTTATGAATGAGCCTCTCAATCGGAATTTTTTCTATGCCGCTCTCTGCATGATTGGAGCTGTGTATTTTTTATTCCGAAATTAGCTCTTCTTCTGTGGGTGTCAGAAAGACTTCTCCCTCATCTAAAGTTTCGTCTTTATTTTCCTGATCATAG
Organism: uncultured Bacteriovorax sp.; assembly: GCA_964585845.1. GTDB lineage: Bacteria > Bdellovibrionota > Bacteriovoracia > Bacteriovoracales > Bacteriovoracaceae > Peredibacter. The sequence continues at coordinate 2,090 of CAZPFM010000099.1, read as the reverse complement.
GCTTCAGCGGCACCGTGGACATAGACAAGTTCTCCCCCCCTGTAGCCAGTATCATAGGCAAAATAGCAGGCAAGAAAGCTTAAAAGTAAAATCCCCAGTCGGATGGGAAGCTGAAGAGCTGGTGCAAGGAAGTAAACGGCCACACTGAGAGAGAGGGTGAGAACACTTACACCCACGTATTTCTCTGCCGCTTCTTCATGCTCGTGAATGTATTTTTTCTCAACGACCGTTTTAACGATTTTCTCATCATCTTCGCCAGTCTCCATGGCCAGATAACCTGTCCCGGTGATCACCATCTGAATCAGGATGATCCCGATCCAGGCCTTCGGGGAGATGAGATTTTTTTTGATAAGAATTGCCTGTAAAAGAATCCCAATAGGGAGAAGAAAGGTCAGGGCCAGGGGAAAATGAATGATGAAAGGGTGCCAGGGCAGCATGAAAATCTCCTCTAATGCAGTGGTAGTGATTCAGAGAGATCACCTTCAACCTGCTCGCTTATCCCTTCCAGGATATCGAAGAGGCGAACAAGATCTTCTTTAGTCGTGCGGTGGTTGGGGAAGACTAAGCGGAAGAAGATGGTTCCATCCGGCCTTTTTGCGTAATTAATCATCGCCTTTCCACTGTCGATCAGGGCTTCACGGACACGTAAGGTAAATTCATTGACTTCAATTTTTGGTGAAGTCACCTGGAAGCAAACATTGAGATAATTGGCGTGGTAGAGCGCAAAGCGCTCCCGGCGACTGATTTCTGCCTCTGAAAACCGGGCAAGATCCAGGAGGTGTTCGGTTCTTTTCTCAAGTCCCGAGGAGCCGTAATACCTCCAGAGAAGCCAGAGTTTCAGGGCATCGGCCCGGCGGCCACACTGAAGGGAGTAGGTTCCTGTATCCCATTCTCCATTTTCAAAATCATGGAAAAGGTACTCACTTCCTCCCCCTCGGTTGGTTTCCCGTAAGATGCCTGTGTGAGGAGTAAGAAAGAAGGAGGTTACCAAGGGAACACCCAGAACTTTGTGAGCGTCGAAGGTGACAGAATCTGCTTTCTCGATGCCTTTTAAAATATCACGGATACTTTCCGCAAAAAGGGCCCCGCCTCCCCAGGCAGCATCCACATGAAACCAGATCTTATACTTTGTGCAGATCTTAGCGATCTTTGAAAGTGGATCAAAAGCCCCGAGGACAGTTGTCCCCGCACTTGCACCCACCATCAAAGGACGCATGCCTTCTTTAATATCAGATTTAATGGTCCGCTCCAGCTCTTCCGGGATCATCTCCCCTCTTTCATTACAAGGAATCTGTACCAGATTTTGAGTGCCGATCCCGGAGATATTGGCCGCCTTATCAAATGAATAATGGGCTTCAGCGGAAACATAGATGCGAAGATTGTTATAAGGGAATCCCGTAAGACGAATCCCAGGGTTAAAATCCGTGCGGGCGCACAGGATCGCTAAAAGGTTTGAGTTACTTCCACCGGTAACCATGATGCCTTCACCAGTTTCAATATTGAGTCTTTCAAGGAGGGCTTTCACCATTCGCTTTTCAATAATCGTCAGTGCTGGCGCCATTTCAAAGGTTGCCATGGTGGGATTAAGAACAGTGCTCGCCATTTCTCCTGCCAGGGCCATGATATCCGAGCCACCGAAGAGTTGATTGAGAAACAAAGGATGAATCGTGCGCACGCTCGAATCGAGAATGGTCTTCATTTCTTCGAGGACTTTTCCCTCGGAGATGGGTTGATTCTCGATCTCAGGAAGAATCTTTCTCAGTTCCTGGCGGTCGATCTTCTTTTTTACATCAGTTTCTTCTCCACTCTCCAAGATGTAGCTTTTGAGTGTCAAAAAAACGTCATTTATAAGCTTTTCTTCATTCATCTTACTGATCCATCTGCCGATTTTCTGTTAAGGGTGTATCAGAACCTTACGGAAGCTTGCAATCTTGAAAGCAAATGTTAGCTAAATCAGGCATTTGTCAATTTTCCGACATTGGCAATCAAAACCCTCGCCGCTTTAATAACTAGTACAAAAACACGCTAACCGGGACTTTAACTATTGTCCCCTGTAACGAGGAGAACGAAGGATGTCAGTTCGTCTGAAC
>CAZPFM010000098.1:0-7590 GCA_964585845.1 uncultured Bacteriovorax sp. | reverse complement strand
GAGGGCCAGGGCACCGGCCGCTGCAGGAGAGGCCATGGAAGTTCCCGAGAGGCTATCGTATCCGTTATCAGGCATGGTGGAATAAACATCCACTCCTGGAGCGAAGAGATCCACAGTCTTCTTTCCGAAGTTTGAAAAATCGGCCGGAAGGCTTAAGCCTTTCTGAAAAGAAGAAGCTCCGATCTCAAGCCAGTTATTAAAATCAGCTCCCCCGGCCTTGTCAGTTCGGCTCGGGTAACTTGGTTTTACATCATTATCTTTATTATCATTTCCAGCTGCGTGGACGAGAAGAACTCCCCGGCTCTCAGCATAGCGGACAGCTTCATCCACCACTGACTTAAATGGTGAGTAAGCTTTTCCGAAACTCATGTTGATGATCTTGGCCCCATTATCGACCGCGTAGCGGATTCCGTTAGCAACATCTTTATCGCGCTCATCTCCATTAGGGACCACTCGGATCGCCATGATTTTAACATTCTGAGCTACACCCTTCATCCCGATTCCATTATCACGAGCTGCAGCGATGATTCCGGAAACGTGAGTTCCGTGGCTTGAATCAGGTCCAATCACATCATTGTTTCCGTAAACTTTTTCTTCCTGATTGCTGTAGTCATCTCCAACGATGACTCGCGGATTGAATTCGGTGTTGTACATGAACTCAACCTGAGCACCATAGTACTCGAGCACTCGATTCAGACGGGCCTCAGTAAGACCATTGGCCAGAAGGGCAAGCATCTCTTTTTTAGCGGCCATGACATTTGCGTCTTCACTCATGACATCCCGGACAACTTCAATCGTCATCTCAGTGACGCCAATACTATTTAAGATGGCCTCCGCTTTTTTGTAATTAGCCTTGCGGGTCGAGTAAGTGGAGACGACTTTCTTGGCGTATTCAACTTTTTCACTCACTTCTTTTTCAACACTTTCAAGATGAGCGGCTTGGGCCGGAGTCATCTTCTCTCCAAGCCGTGTCAGTTGCGCCTTAACAGCTCTCATGCGGATAACTTCACGGGTGACTTCCAGAGTATCAGCGTTCACCTGAGCTTCGTTTTTACCTTTGATAAGTCGGATACCGTTTCCAAGAGTCCGGTCTTCCACCATTGTGGCCATTCCATCAGCACCACCGATGAAGTTCCAACCGAAGACGTCATCGATATAACCATTTCCGTCATCATCGATTCCGTTATTGGCAATTTCTTCAGAATTAATCCAGATCTTGCCCTGAAGGTCTTCGTGGTTTACATCCACCCCAGAGTCGATCACGGCGACAATGATTTCCTCACCCTTTGAAGGATCCATCATCTTATAGACTTCTTCAGTTCTCATCCCTTCGGCACCATCGGCCGGAGAGAGGTTAAACCAGTTATCTGGAGTCAGTTCTTTAAGGAGATTTTTTGCTGAAAGCTGAATATCCCGGGCTTCACGTTTAAAAACAAATTGAGCCGAAGAGAGTTCAGCCTGTTTTACCACTTGCTCGGCCACAGGAATCATCTGAACCTTGGCGTAGGCGGTAGAAAAAGTTAACGGGAGAATAACGGCCAGAAGGCCTTTTTTTGTCATCATGGAGTCTTTCCTTTGTTGATGAAAAACCCCACATCTATCCCCTAATCTTTATCGGGACACAAGATTGAGTAAAAAAATGTAAGAAAATGAGCTTTTGAGGAGAGGAAATGGTGTAATTTTTACACCATTTCCAGCAATAAGAGGCTTATTGTGAAGGCTACTGGCAACGAAATCCAGCAGGCTCTTGATCAATCCCACGGGGCTTGAGGAAGAGCAGAGTCTCGTTTCCATTAAAAAAAGAAAATTCCATCTGATCGTCTTCCCCAAGGAAGATAGGAGCTTTAATGCCACCCACAACCAGTTGCTCAAGCTTCACTTGATGTGTACCGGCATCGAGATAAGCAATATCTTCGGCCACGACAGTTATTGAATAAGAAATCCCGATCTGAATCTCACCCGTAACGTCGGTGATATCGCATGTGTATTTTTCATTCCCTTGCCCAAAGCTAAGAGCAGAGAAAAGATACACTCCCAGGATCAAAGTTAATTTCATAAAGACTCCTTATATTATTAAAACCAAAACTTAGATTTCAATTCCCACCTTAATCGGCCGATCCGTCTCCATCCCCTCCCCCTGAAGGAATGCGGTCAGCTCAGATGGTCTGACTCCAGAGCCTTGAGTCACTTGGGAAGTGATAAAAATCCCATCGCCCCGGCACGGACTCACTTCATCGATGATATTGAGGATATCTTCAGAAAGATTGAGTTTTCCATGAGTGAGTTTCAGAAGCATCGGCTTAATATCCTTCTCCACGAATGTCTCAAGCTTCTTGGAATAAGACTGAATCAGGATCTGCTCCTGAGAGGAAATCTTTTCAACGATCTCATTAAGTCTTTCAGTGTTTTTCACCGGTACAAAATAATTAAAGGCCTTGGCCGAATCCTGAATCGAAGGGGTCTTATTATCGATGACCTCAATCGCTTTAAAGATGATTCCAGGTTCTGAATGCTCCTGGAGTTTAGCAAGAATCGACTTAAAGTCAGTCCATTCATTAGGAACTCGCACATCAAAGTATTCAGTTAGTGAACTGATCCCGAGTGTGAGGGCGGGCCCGAAAGAAAGAAGGGGTCTTAAGTGATAGCCTTCAGAATAATAGGTTTCCAGATTGGCCCGTTTAAACACACGCTGCATGACCTTTTGGAGGTCAAGATGCGAGATAAAAGTAATGGGTCCAATCTTGGAGAATTCAATCCGGTACTTAAAGCCCACAGTTTGATTTCTCTTCTCTCTAAAATCAATGATGTCTTTTTTTAACTTTTCCGGGGCAACATAAGGTTCATCTTTAATCGCCTTCATTCCTGAGAGGAAATCCCGGCGCTCTTCCACCATGCCCTTAAGATCACAGGCCACTCCGCAGTGGTAGCAAACGAGTTTTCTCTTATCCACATCAAAGGTTTTCTCAAGAGTCTCAAGATTAGAGTGGTGGACAATCATCCCCGCTACCTTTCCACAAGGTGGAGAGAGACGATTCTTTGTGGCTTTTTTCCACTCAATTTCCAGGAAGCGGTCTGTGAGACCCACATCGATGTGATCCCAGGCCAGCTTCCCATTCATCGGAATGGTTCCGAGGAAGATTGAGGTATCTAGACCAGATTCTTCCACACAGGAGACCCAGAGGTTATAATCAAAGGTCTCATCCCAACCATCAAAACGAGCGCCCTTTTTCCAGGCATTCAGAATAATATTTCCGACCCGACGATCCCCCCGGGCGACGATCCCTTCAAGAGCGGAGATCTTGGAAAAGTGCTTACGGAAATTCAAACGATATTTTTCAGCATGCTCTTTCAGGAGATTCTGCTTTCTCTCGATCTCCGGAAGCTTGATCATGTCTGACCACTGAAACGGAGTATGAGGCTTAGGCACAAAGGAAGAAACCGAAACAGTGACGGTTGGGTTTTTAACTCCGCAGTCCCGGGCCTTCTGACGGGCCTTGCCGGCAGTCTCCATGATGGCCACTACATCTTCATCATCTTCAGTGGGTAGACCGATCATGAAATAGAGCTTCATCTTCGTCCAACCGCGAGAGAAAACACTCTCAGCTGTTTTGATGAGATCTTCTTCGGAGACGTTTTTATTGATCACATCCCGCATTCTCTGAGAGCCTGCTTCTGGCGCAAAAGTAAGTGAAGAGTTCTTCACTTCTGCAAGCTTATCGAGGATGCGCTCATCAAGACCGTAGGCCCTGAGAGAAGAGATCCCGAGAGTGGCATTTTCTTTCTGAAGTTTATCCAGAAGTTCGATCACCAGAGGAGTTACGGCAGAATAGTCAGCCGTGGAGAGACAGGTCAGAGAGGCTTCATCGAAGCCACCATTCTTGAGACCATCCATCATCATCTGAACAACATTTTCCGGGTTTCTTTCCCGCACAGGCCGATAGATCATCCCGGCTTGACAGAACCGGCATCCTTCCGTGCACCCTCGGGCGAGTTCCACGGAGAAGCGGTCAAAGATCGCTGTCATGTGCGGGATAGGTGACTTCGTTGGGAATGGATACTCCCGGAGATTATCCACGAAGTAACGCTGAACTCTTTCAGGAACAACTCCAGAGAATTCCGGTTTCACTCCCGTCACTACTTCCATCCGGGTCATGGGATCAATGGCGGTCTCATAGAAGGCCGGCACATAGATCCCTTTCCACTGAGAGAGTTCAAAAAGAATTTCAGTTCGCTTCAAGCCGCGGGCACGGGCCTCACCCACAAAGTGAGTGATTTTTGAAAAGAGTTTTTCACCGTCACCCACCACCACAAAATCCATGAATGGGGCGAGTGGCTCGGGGTGAGTGGCGCAGGGCCCACCACAGATGACGAAGGGCTCATCCTCTCCTCTTTCAGAAGAAAGTATCGTCACCCCTCCGAGATCGAGCATGTTCAGAATATTGGTGTAGCTCATCTCATACTGCAGAGAGAAGCCGACGATGTGAAATTCGCTTAAGGCCTTGAAGTTCTCAAGACTCACAAGATTGAGACCCCGGCTCCGGATCTCTTTTTCCATATCAACCCAGGGAGCAAAGACTCGTTCAGCGAGCATGCCCTCATGTTGATTGATCTCATCGTAGAGAATCTTCATCCCTAAATGACTCATCCCGATCTCATAAGTATCGGGGAAGCAAAGAGCGACTCTTGAGATGGCCTTATCCCAGTCCTTACGGACAACGAAATGCTCTCCACCGATATATCGGGCCGGTTTTTCAACTGAATCTAAAAAGGAAGAATACGGATTGCGAGAAGCCATGGCTCACCTCAAATAAGTTTGTGTCTCTCAGAGTCGTGAGAGGAAGGAGTTGAACCTTCTAGGTAAGGCCCTTAGGTATCAGGATTCAGGATGAATGTGAAGGAGGTATAAACTAAAAACCTGAGGAAAGTGAGAGGACCCAGCGGCGGTCTTCTTCCTCGCGGAAGCCGTCAAAAGAGCGGTCAACGGCGTAAGTAGTGAGATCAAGGATAAAGGAGCGGGTGCGGACACCTAAACCCCCGGATCCCCAGCCGTCTCCATAGCCTAACCGGACAAAGATTCGACGGGTAAAATCAAGCTCTACCCCGGCGGCTAGCCGACGTTTAGAGTCTGTTTCGTAGGCATTATTCAGGTCTTTATAATTCAATTCGAGATGAACTCGGGAGAGCTTTGAGATCTGCGGGGTAATAGAAAAACCCACATCCACAGTTTGCTTAATCCGGTCAGGAAGACCACCCTTCTCTTCAGCTTCAAAATCATTATTGGTGGCGTTTCTCAAGACAAGAGAGAAAGTCGGAAGCAGAGGATAAGGCAATGTAAGGCGAGCCCCCGTAGTGAGCTGAAGGCTTTTACCTTTTCGATAATCAGCATTTGAGATGCTGATGGGATCAGTAGGGCCTACAGCTTTGTAGAGCTCTCTGCGCATGAGATAAACCGCGGAAGCACCGACCTTAAAGATACCTCCGAAGAATGAACCATTCAGGGCGAAGACCGGCCCATGGTCTTTTCTCTCAGCAATTTCAAATTCATTGGCCTCATCATCATTAATGATGGCGCGATTTCTTTGTGAGTACATATAACCCAGAGTCATTCCACGCAGAGTGATGTTCGGGAAAAAATTCATTCTTGAGTGAGCGAGCTTGCCCTGATCTTTGGCAAGAGCGGATCGCATTTCGTTTGGATCAAATGAATTGATGTAATTTCCAGGAATCTCGTAGGCAGGACCGCCACCAATGGCGTTCATTAGACCGTTACTCGCCTCAAAGGATGCATTGAGGAGATGGAACTGAAGTCCTCGAACTGTTCCAAGGCCAGCAGGATTATAAAACGCAGACCATGAATCATCGACCTTATTGATATAAGCGTTTCCTAATGCCAGAGCGCGGGCAGAAGTCACCAGTTCCGGAAAAGCGTGGTCCTCAAAGTCGAGCTGAGCTCTTACTGGCAGCGACAGCATTACAAAGAGAAGAGAGAGAATTCGAAGATAGGGAGCTTTCGCCAAGATTTTCCTCCACCCTTATTTTAGAGGGCAGCGGGACTCCGCTCAAGTGAGGGCAAAGCTGACCCTACCAGGCGTATCCGATGGTCCAACCAAAGAGATACTGGCTTCTTTGCTTGGTATCTGTGGTATCGAGTTGTTGATAAGAAGCCTCGATTTTTGCCACAATGGCCTTTACGGTGAACTCAAGCCCTCCGTTTAAGGCAAGAATATTGGTGTCGAGACGAGGTTCCAGTCCCCGCAGATTAGAAGGTCCCCCCACTATCTCACCGGAAAACGTGTATTTGGATTTGAATACTGAGAGGTAAGGTAGAACCATCTCATTAAGCCGGTAACCATAAAGGAGTCCAAACTCATTCCCCTCGATTTTAAAGTCTACTGCTCCGTCATCCGTTTCGTGTTCATTGCCTCCGAAACCAGCGGAGAGAGAGAGTCTGTGACCTACGCTACTCTGAGCTTTAGGTTCACCGAGAATTTGAAACTTCGCTCCAAGAAGGGAGTTCCCTCCTCCTACATGTGACCAGAAGAGATCGAAATTTTCAAAAAATGAGGTGGAGTACATGAAACCTGTTCGGACAACATTCTGATAAAAAACACCATCATCGACCGAACCATTTGTGGTGTCAATCGTAAGCTGATTGGCCGCAGCTTGCTGAAGTTCAATCTGCCCCTTAAACATGCCTCCATTGGTTTCTGGAGTCATGAAACGGTTGCCAGGTATGATGTACTTGGTAGCGCAACTAGTGAGTAGAAATAAAAGGGGGAGCCATTTGACCATACTCCCCATATTTTCCGCTATTTTAGGCGTTTAGAAAAACCGGAAGGTTTTGACTAGTGACGAAGTTCCTCAGGAGTAAACTCGTCTTTTTCTCCCCCAAATTTGTCGATTCCCACCGCTTTAGACTTGGGCTCTCCACGGGAGAGGGGCGAATTTTCCGTCGTGTAATACCTAACTCCTTCAGTAGGTTCTTCCGTCTTCCTGGTCTTCATTTGAGAGGTTTTTGCCTTGGCCTCTTTCCTGCGCTCACTCACCCACTCTGAAGCCTCTTCAAACTTCTTTTTAGGCAATTCAAAGTCATTCTCCGAGACCTTCTTCCAGGCATCCTGGAGATTGTTTTTCAGACCGTATAATTTCTGTTTGAGATCATATGCCATAAAGAACTCCTTTCCCTTTAAAGGAGCAGGAATGGTGCCAAAAAAAAGGCCCTCCGGAGAGGGCCTCTTATTAAGATCTTCTTTTCTGTCCCGGGATCCGGTGATTGGTTTTACCGAGGTAGGAGTTTTTGATGTTCCTGATTGACTCGATCCGTTTCTCGGCCATCACATCCGCCGCCTTATTAACCGGGATGTTCTGCTCATCAGAAATACGGAAAACCTCGAGGGTCTTATCATAGATCGTATCGATCATCCGACGGGATTTGGAGTCGGCCCAGCCTTCAAACTCGATGGAAACGTTCATTACTCCTCCGGCATTAATGAGATAGTCCGGAGCATAGATGATGCCTTTTTCACGAAGGATTCCACCATGGCGATCTTCTTTAAGCTGATTATTGGCAGCACCTGCGACGATCTGACA
>CAZPFM010000097.1:0-7599 GCA_964585845.1 uncultured Bacteriovorax sp. | reverse complement strand
TCCCAGGATGATGGCAGCGATGGCCCCTTCATGTAAAGTGACATCAATGAAGCCAGATATCATCCAGAGGACAAGACCCAGGAAGATAAAGGTAAAACTATAGGGAGGATTCTCCTTTCTTTGTGAAACTCTTCTCAGAAGAAAAAAGAGAAGTAAGGCGGCTTGCCCGGCGGAGAAATACTCCCGACCATATCCCCAGAGCCCTCCCAGGATCAGCAAAGTAAATATGATGACTTCAAAAACTGAAGAATGAGGCGTCTTAGAAAAGCGAGGAACCGCCGTCATCAAAAAGCCACCTACGAAGGAAGCCGCAAAACCATTGAGCATGAGATAACGATGAAGATCCACCGGGTAATCATCCCCGGTCCAGATAAGAGGGAGCCAAAGAAGAATTCCCCACAGGAAAAACAGAGTTCCTATGGGGAAGAAGAATCGAAAGGGTTCACTTATTGAAGTTTTCATCAAGACAGAAATAACACGCCTTGATGATGAAAAATCTGACCGCCGTCAGCTTTTTGCTACTTTCTCATACGACCGGAAACTTCCTCAGCGACGGTGCCGTCATTGTTGAGGGATTGGTACCGGTACTCAACACGCATCCCACGGGAGATGTCTCCGCAGTTATTAACGTACTCAAATTTTACGAGGCGACGGAAGGCGAGATCCTTACAATCCTGAAGGGAGATATCACACTTTGAAACTTCCTCTCCGATTTCAACCCGTCTCCACGGAAGAGTATAAGCTCCTCCCCGTGGGTAGTTACGGATATAAGGATTCACACCAGGATATGGTGCCGGACGGTAATCGCGAGGATTGTAAGTGATCCGGCAAGTTGAAAGTGTATTGCCTTCGACCTGGATGTCACAGCGAGAATAGGCCTGACGGCTCTCTAAGCAGTGAGCGGCAAAGGTTTGTACGGAGACAAGAAGAAGAGATGCAATGAGTGCGATTTTCATATTTTAGCCTTTTTGAATTGATTGGGACTGTGTCTAGCATTCTCCATGATTGAGCGACAATCCTTTCTCAAGAAAAGGGTTATTTTTACACACTCATATTCTTCCTGGAGACCATGGTGTTAGACTCCGGCCCATGAAAACAATACTCTTTTTAGTCGTCCTGACTTTTTGGTCAGTCGCTTCTGCTCATCAGGAAACAAGCTTCCGTCACGATGCCCTCTGCAAAGCTGACCCCGGAAGTTTCCAGAGCGAAATCTCCCGTATCGAAAAAATTTCCGTGGATGAATATAGAACCACCTTCCGCATGGTCCTAACCTACGCCCGCTGTGATGACTTCGATATCCTGAAGTACCCTATAAAACTTCAGAAACGAATGCTCCAGATCACTAACTACGGTTTCAATTATCCTGGAAAGAAGACCTTTGCTAAGGTTGAGTCCTACAAGCTTCTCTCTGAAGAAGAGCTCGAAGCAGAAATATCTATTGAACATGATTCCATCACCGATGGTGCTCGTCGCCGCTTTGTCTTCCGCTTTTGGGCCCAGGACTGGGTGGGATTCCCCTGGACCTTGAGCTTTGAAAAAAATGCTGGAGAGATTGAATTAAAGCTCAAAGGCTTTGAGCCTCTTTAGTGGGAGTCAAAACCTGATAGGTATCGGTTTCTTGATCCCCGTGACAAGAGTCCCAGGATATAATCATCATCGAGATCATTGATATCTCCCACCACTTCTTCAAGAATATCTTCAATGGTGATGATTCCGAGAAAATTCATCTTTTCATCGATGACCGCCGCCAGGTGCTGGCGCTCTCGCTGCATCCGGCGGAAAACTTCAAGAATTTCGTCAGACTCATAAACGGAGATGATTGGTCTAGTGAGTGACAACCAGTTCTCAGTGGATTCAGAGGCTTCAATAAAGACTCTTGCATGAAGAAGACCCTCAACACGGTTACCATCCAGAACCGGAAAGCGGGAATGAGCAGCTTGATGAAGTTTTCTCCTTACCGTCTCTTTTGAATCCGTTTTTTGAAGGGCCACAACTTGTTCTTTGGGAATTTCTGCCCGCAGGATGCGTTTTCCCTTAAGAGAGATAAGATTATTAACAAACTGCTTATGGTAATCCGGAAGCTCCTGAATCTCGGATTCTGAAGACTGCTCGTCTCGTCTCGGAGGATCGATATGCAGAAGCTTGAGGAATTTAGCCGTCGAAAGTTCGAGGATTGTTACCAGAGGAGAGAGGACTCTCTCAAAGAGAGAAAGAATATTGGTGCCATAAAAAAGGATACGCCCCGGAAAGCGGAGTGCAATCGTTTTGGGTATGAGTTCTCCGAAGACTACCGTGAGGTAGGTCAGAGGAAAAATGATGGCAACAACGGCAAGTGCTTCGGCCAGGGTGGGAGAGAGATCAAAGCGATGGATGAGATAGGGCTCAAATTTTTCGACGGCACTTGATCCCCCAACAGCGGCAGCAATGGCCCCTACCAGAGAGATTCCCACCTGAATGACCGAAAGAGTGCGCTCTGGCTTTTCCTTAAATTTCCGCACTCGCTTAGAGACATGCTTGTGATTGAGGTCTAGCTCAGAGAGTTTCGACTGGGAGATCGCCACAAAAGCCATCTCATAGGCAGAGAAAAAGGCATTGGCCGTGAGACAGAGAGCGATGATGATGAGTTCAAGTGTCATCTTATGAAGCCTCCTGCTTTTCTTTATAAAAAGGAAGCTTCTTAATTCCCCGGAAGATCCTGAGTCTTAAGAGGAAGCTCACCCATTCCTCAGAAATAGCGTAAGCAGGCGGGATGAAAATGAGTGTGAGAAATGTCCCCGAGGTTAGACCCCAGGCCATAGCAAGGGTAATAGGGATAAGCATCGGATCCTCCCCTCCTATTCCGTAGGCCGTGGGGAAGAGACCCAGCATGGTAGAAAACGCTGTGGCAAGGACCGCAAGAAGTCTCTGGGATGAAGCTTCAATCAGGGCCTCATGAAGATCCTTTGTATTCTTTCGGGCGATTTCAATGAATTCCAGAAGCACCATACCTGAATTCACAATGATTCCCGTAAGACCCACAATCCCAATGAGGGCGAGAAATGAAATGGGTTTTCCATGCAGATAAAACGCAATGGAAAAGCCGATGAATCCCAAAGGAATAGTGAGCATAATAATAAAGGGTCTTAAAAATGAGTTGAACATGAAGACCAGGAGAGCAAAGATCCCTACCACCGCCAAGGCCATGGCACTAAAAAGAGAATCAATAGAGTCCTGGGTACTCTCCTCCACCCCACCAAAATCCAGGCTCACTTCCGGATAATCCCCGGAGATCCGCGCCCACTCTTGTTTGATGAACTGGTTAACAGCGAAGGCCGAAGTTTTTTCTTCATCCACTGACCCCAGGAGAGTTTTGGCCCGCTTGAAATCGAGCCTTCGAATCTCAGGAGTTCCACGCTGTTTACGAAACTCGGCCACTGAGCCCAGGGGCACAAGATTGCCCTGGGAATTAAAGATTTCAATATTGGAGAGCTGGGCAGGATCTGCTGTGAAGTTCTCCTTATATTTTACCCGGATATTAACCTCTTCATTATCCAGAGTCACATCTGAGACGAAGATCCCCTGAAGGGCCGTCCTGATGGTAGTGCCGATAGCGGAAACAGAAAGACCACGTCTATCGGCCGCTTCATAATCAATATCTACCAGGATCTCATTGGCATCAATCACTTCATCGGTCCTAAGATCCCGGACACCTTCAATCTTTGAGACTTTCTCGCTTAAGTGCGCGATCACTTTGTCCACAGCTTCTGCATCATCGGACCTGAATGTGGCAGAAATGGGATCTCCTACGGGAGGGCCATTAACCTGCTCTTCGAAAGTCACTTCGCCAAATCGTTTGGTATCAAGGCTTCGGAGTTTTGCCAGAAACTCAGTGTGAGGAACATCAAATTTCGCTTCATCTGTGGCATATATAATGAGATGACCCTGGGACTCTCCATCTGCTCCCCTTGGTTCCCGTGGCTCAACCTTGGAGGTCCCGGCCTTCCCCGCAATTTCTCGTGTCCACTCAGGGGTCTCCCTGAGAATGATCTCCGAGAGCTCCCGCACTGACTTGGCGGTTGTAGCAAGTTCGGTTCCCCGGGGAGAATCAATCCTTGCGATATAGATCTCCGTTTGTTCCGAAGGAAAGAGAATAAACTTATTACCAAAGTACATGAGAAAAAAAGATGAGACGATGAGAATGCCGCAAATTCCTGCCGTGAGATAGCGGTGCCGGAGGACCAATCTCATAAAGACTTCAAACTTCCCTCTCCAGCGGTCAAACCAATTCTCTTTTGTTTCTTCTTCCTTACTCTTTACCTTCGATCCAACCAGGGCAACGCGCATAGGAAGAAGGAAGAAGCTCTCCACCAGTGATACCAGCATGGCCAGACTCACGACGATGGGGATGGGTTTAATAAACTCACCCATGACTCCCTTAGTGACAAGCATGGGGAGGAAGGCCGCGATGGTTGCTACCGCTGTCGCAGTGATGGGCTTCCAGAGCTCTGCCACCGACTCCTTGATGGCCTTCATGACCTCCTGACCTTCTCTTTTTTTATTGATAAAATTATCAGAGATCACAATGGAGTTATCCACGAGATTTCCCATGGCGATAATAAATCCCAGGATTGAGAGAGAGTTGAGGTTAAGTCCGAAAATCGGCATGAGACCGAATGTCAGCATGATCCCGATAGGTAAAGAGAGTGCAGTCACGATTCCCACTCTTCCGGGCATGAAGATCAAAAGAAAAATGAGGATCAGACCCAGACCTGAAAAAGCGTTGTTACGAAGAGTGGTGAGCTTATCACGAACCCGGTCGGCCTCATCATTAAAGACCTCAAACTGAGCGCCTGGATATTTTTTCTGATATTTTTTGAGAACTTCATGAACCGCTTCAGCAAGCTCGAGGGTGTCAGAGCCAGCTTTCTTATTGATGGTGAGGAGGACCGCAGGCACACCATTATGACTGGCCAGGGTGAGAGGCTCCTCACCAGAATCGGTGACCCGGGCAATGTCTTTGAGTTTTATCACCTGCCCGGAGAAGTTTGAGCGAATGATCACCTCTCCAAGTTCCTGAGCGGTTTGCGCTTTAGCTTCGAGTTTTACAATCTCCTGAGAGCGTCCTCCATCCACGGGACCACCGGGAATGGAAACATTTCTAGTGGTGAGCTTTGAGAGGACTTCAGACACCCCCACGTGGAGTTTCTCAAGACTCTTTCTATCCAGGGCCACCACAAACTCTCTTTCCCTGAAGCCCGTCGAATTAACATCCTTAGTGTCATCAAGATCTTCAAGTTCTTCTATGAGTTCATCAGCGATCCGGTGTTTTTTTAAGTAAGAGCCTTCACTCATGACCGCCACTTCAATGGCCGGAAACTCTTCGGAATTGAGTTCCAGAAAGCGGGGCTGCTGCTCGAGATCCTGGGGAAGCTTTGAAACTCTTTGAACAGCTTTCTGAAGATCGTCCATGACTTCGTCTTCATCAGCATTATCCATGTCGATTCGAACGACGATGATGGACTGCCCTGTCTTGGACTGAGAATTAACATCCTTGAGACCAGATACGGTGCGGATCTCATCCTCAATGGGTTTTGTGATCAGGGCCTCCATATCTTCCGGTGAAGCCCCTTGATAATTGGTGGTGATGATGGCCGTAGCAAAATTCACAGAAGGCCAGGATTCAGCATTCATGGAACGCAGACCAAAGACACCGAAAATCACGACAAAAAAAGTCAGCACGACAGTGAGTTTAAAGTTTTTAAGAAAAAATTCACTGAGTTTGCGCATCCGTATCTCCGCCTCTATGGAATCATCCAGACCCGCAAAGGGCCATGAACTTTGTGTTAGCTGCAAAGGGGCATGCCTTCCCAGAAACGGAGATTTACCATTCCTCAAATGAGAGCCTTCTTTATATTTATGTGTCTAACTTATGGAGGGGCCATGGCCATCAGTGACAATGATCGCATCATCATTCTCTCCGGTGAAAATATCGCCGATGCCCGGGAGAAACTTCAAAAATATCGGGCCGAATTAAAAGAGCGTGACGTGCGAATAGAAGAGAAACCATCCAAAGAAAACTTCAAGATCGAACTCATCGGTAAGGATAAGACAAAGAAATGGGAAGATGATGAGGACTTCAAAGTCTCAGAGATCCTGAAGAAGATCGACTCCATGCCCATGCGCCAGCGTGAGATGTAAGTTTTCTTCCATTGACTCATGGTGTGAGCTTCCTCATAGTCTAATGCATGAATAATGCTCATCTACGCTGCTTCTTCACCCTGTCTCTTGTTTTCTTCTCTACCCTCTCTTTTTCACAAGGAATTAAGGATCAGCTGCACCGGCAAACGGCCCAGCGGCATAAGAGTTATTCTTATTCTGAGGCCCGAAAAATTCTGTTTAATGAGATTCATCTCGAAGAAGACCAGAGAGGTTATTACATCTGGGGTGTTTACTGCTTAAAAAAGCATTATCCTTTTGGCGGCGCCCACCCGGGAAACCGTCTTCCGAACCATACTGTCTTTAACACCGAACACACATGGCCTCAGAGTAAATTCACTCGTCGCTTTCCTAAGCATGTTCAAAAGACAGATCTCCATCACCTTTATCCCACCTATTCAAGAATCAATTCAGAGCGAGGGAATCTTCCCTATGCAGAAGTCCAACCGATGAGGTCTCTTTCATGTCAGGAATCTCAGTCTGGAAGTGCCATCAGCACGGGGAATGGTCGCTACTTTGAACCACCTCAAGGGCATCGTGGGAATGTGGCCCGGTCGATGTTCTATTTTTCTATCCGCTATAAAACGAGCATCGATCCCATTCAGGAAGAGTATCTTCGTCTTTGGCATCGGGAAGATCCTGTGGATAGTTCTGAAAGAAAAAGAAATGAAGCTATTTTTCGCGTGCAGAAAAATCGCAATCCCTTCATCGACTCTCCGGAACTTGTGGATCAGATCAGCGATTTCTAAGAAATTCGTTTAATGGAGAAAGGTCCTGAAAGACCTTATCCACTTTCTTTGCAAAGCCAAAAGCTTCCAGTTCTTTAACTGAGAAATCTTTTGAGGCCACGATACTTTTGAGCTTTAAGAATTCGGCCTGGGGATGATCCGCTTCAAAGCCCCGGGGAACACGCTTTAATTTATCTTCTTCGCTCAATTCTCCAAAGGTCGACTTAAACCTTTTAGATGTTACGATCTTTTTAAAATCTTCTCCCTCATCCCGGATTCTCCGTCTCACAGAAAGAAGTTTTTCCGGTTCCGGATGCCAGAGTCCTCCCCCCACAAAGATCTCCTTAGGCGAGAAGCTGACATAGAATCCCGGCAGTGGGCTTTTCTTGCCTCCTGGAGCGAGGAAGGCCGCAAAGTTTTCCTTATAAGGCTTTTTATTATCACTGAAGCGAACGTCCCGGTTGAGGCGGAAGATGCACTCCTTGGGCTCAAGACCCAGGAAACGATCATCCCACACAAGGATTCTCGCGATGAGTTCCTGAATGAAATCTTCAAACTCCTTCCGTGCCTCAAGGTACTCACCACGGTGAACCTTCATCCAATCAGAGTGATTGTTGCGGGAGAGCTTTCTTAGAAAGGGAATGATCTTTTTCATCAAAGAGATTTAGATGCTGAG
>CAZPFM010000096.1:0-7613 GCA_964585845.1 uncultured Bacteriovorax sp. | reverse complement strand
CATCAGCGCTGAGCCTGAAGAGATTCAGGACTACCTTGACGCACTCGGTATGCCCGACCTCGATGTGGAACTGCTGGATGACGACTCGTTCAACGCCCTGGCGGAGCAGGCCGCTACCAACGCGCAGGTTCGTGCAGACGTTCCTGTTGAGGCCGTTCGCACCACGCTGCCAGATGCGAAAAAGCCCTCTGGTCCTGCTGGAGACGCTGCCATTCGTGAGATGGTCGCCGCTGAGCAAAACGTCATCAACTCGATGGAACCCGTTCGTGAGTTGGTCGAGATTGTTGAAAGCCTGGAGCGTCAACTGAGCGTCGATGGTCGTCGCCTTGACAGCGCCCGCCTGCCGCAGAACCTCAACACTGGCGTCTACAACGCTGCTGGCCAGTGGGAGACTCGCCAAATGGCCGTTGACCAAATTGCCGACCGTACCGTGGCCCGCCTCGATGAGCTGCGCACACCCAAACCCGGTGAAGCCGACTGGATGCAGGAGATGCGCCGTGGGATGGCCGATGCGTTTGAGAGCGCAGGCATCAACCTGAACGAGTCCGGTGCTGAAGCACTTGCCCGCTCGCGGCAAAACCAGGCCATCAGCGGGATGCGCGACCTCTCTGCACAATATGACAACTACATCCCGATGTATGAGGTGCGTGAACTCCCCATGATGAAGGGGCTGTCTCGTGCGGAGCAGGACAAGATTCTGTACGCCATGCAGGCAAATGACACCATCGAGATGTCAACCCTACAGGATGTGTCACGTTACAGCTCGGAGCAAGTTGCTTCAGGCATTGAGCAAAACATCGGCGGCCCGTGGTTCTACGTCACACTGTCTGACGACGTACTCAACGCTGCCACCACACCTTCTCCGGTGCAGGGTCGTGTCTCATCTCGCCTCGGGAACATTCCCGACCCTGGTGTACAGGTTCGGATGCTTGATGGCAAGACGGGCACACTGACTGGCTCTCAGTACGGTACTGGCAAAGCTGCGGAGTGGGAGGTGAGGCTAGAAGATGGAAGCATGGCACAGGCCCAACGCACTGAGCTGTTCCCCATCGATGTTGAAGTGTCGCGCCCTGACCCGGCCTCGACCCGTCTGTGGTACCTCGGTACTCGTGCAGACATCGACATGAGTCAGTACAACGGTGTCTACGACAGCACGATGCACAGCCCGCTCGGGGCTGGCACCTACCTGCTGAGCGACCCCAAGATGGCTGAGGACGCCGCTCGTGGCTTCGTGCCTAACGATGCCGTGGCCAACTACCCAATCGGTCGCCAAGGCTCTGTCAGCACCGTCACAGCGAACGTTGACAGCGTCATGTCTGGAGACAGCCCGCTCATGTCGATGGAGGAAGTTTGGGTGGGTACGCGCAACCTCATCAAAGAGTTCTTCACCGACCCGGCTGATGTGCGAAACGTGACGACGGCTGCGAGACGCAAGAACCTGGTGGAGTTCTATGACTACCTGGCACGTAAGCTCAACGACGATGTGCGGCTATTCGACTTTGAGAGTCGCATGTCTGTGTTTCTCCACGCTCAAGGCATTGACGCAATCGTGTGGGACAGTCCGAACGGTAGCGTGATGAACGTCATTAGACCTAATAGCTTGAATGTGGGCGACACTACCAAAGTGGGCATGGACGGTGCGCTGGAGCAAATGGCGGCTTCGACCAACATCGATGGCGCTATGGCCAACATCTTCGGCACTCAGTCGGCATGAGACATTGCCGCGCACAGCCACTACCGATTCGGTCTTCAGATGCGGGACCGCCTGGTGGGTAAGCTGCAAGAGGCATCGAAGCGTGTGAACCAAGCTTTAGAACGTCTCGACCGTGCAGATGAAGCACTCGAAGCTCTAGCCCGCACTGATGCTGAGGTCGCCGCCCAGCGTGCAGCACTCGACATCGAGGCCAACTTTAACCGCTACGTTGATGAGGGCGACTTGCCTAATACCAAAGGATGTCTGTAGAAAATGACGAATTGTAACAATACCTTTCCGCCCGCCAATGAGGGCAGCAGCAACGAGTTGTCGTTACGGTATCCTGAGCCTGACGACAGCACTCGTCGCGCCTACCACGACATGAAGCGTGACCAGATGACGAACTTGCGGGGCTTTAAGTCGCCCCAAGAGTTTGGTCAATTTGTGCAGCAGTACATGGACCGGAGCTTCATGACTGCGCAGGCGTCACTGGCAGCGTCAAACATTGGGCGCGTCACTAACATGGGCAACCTCATCGCGATGTACAGCCCTTCCTGGCTTGGCCCCAACAATCCGGCACGACAACTGCGCGACTGGCTCATGGATGCGAAGGCCAGTGGTGAGCACCTGTTGGACACTGCTGAGTTCTGGGCGCGAGACCTGGGCGACAGCGCTGCACGGTTCCAATTCAGTGCGACTATTCGGGACTCCTATAACGAGTTCTTGCGCACCGCATCCAGTCGCAAACTCTCGAAGCGTGACCTCGATGGGCTATGGGCAGACATGAATGAGTTGGGCCAGAAGGAGCGGCTCATGCGCTTCAACGGCAATAACGAATTTTCATACCGTGTTCAACAGCGTCAAGTGGCGCAGATGTTTGAACGTGCTCGCTCACTCGGTTTTAGCGATGTCGAAATTGACCGCATGATGACTGCCGCAAAGAAGCACGCCGATGTGTACGATTCCGCTCGTGCCGTGGTGAACGTTGCAGGCGTAGACTTGGATGCGACACCAGACCTTGGGTACTTTCCCCGCCAAGCCACCGACGATGCTTCTTACTTCCTTCGCCGCGCAGAGGCCGCAAACCTGGGCCTTGATGGGAACAACTCAGCCATTGCCGCCAGCGCTGCGGCTGTGCTGAAGTCGCGACAGACTTTTGACTTTGTGGTGGAAGACGTGGTGCTGTATGCCGACGCCGTGGGCATCAACCTCGGGTTGCCATCGTCTGTCAAAAAGGTGCGTCAATCCTACAACACTGCATCGAAAGCCGCCGACCAGTACGCTGAGAAGGTCGCCACCAGACCACGAGGGCGCACCGACGCTGTGCAGGCCCGGATGGAAGCACGTCTGGAAGAGATGACGAACAAAGCCGCTGGACTGCGCGAAGCTATGATGCAAGCCGAGATGCGTGCGACCTCAGCCGTTGCAGCGCACTTTACCGATGAGCGCATTCTGGTACACGACTTCCTGGAGCGCATTGACCCCAAGACGCTTGACCGCCTGGTGGACAGTGGTGTAATCGGTAAGGTGCCGATGCCATCCCGTCGCGTCTTCCAAGTGCTTAAAGCACGCTACAACTTGCCATTTGATGGACTGGCTGACCTCATCGAGACTGACCCGGTGCGGAGCTTCCAGCAGTACAAGCAGAGTTTGCAGCAAGCAATGGGTGCGTCGCAACTCGTGAATGACCTACACGTTAACGCCCCGGCCCTCGGCCTCGGTGTGACTGGGCAGGCCTTTCGTGAAGCGCCTACCAAATTCGACGGTTACAGACCGATGCAGCAGCTTCTCGACAAATACGGCATCTCGACCACCAACATGGCCGCTGGCGATGTGCGCCTAGCTCCGTACGTCTATGACCAAATGGATGCCATCATGAAGGCAAGCACCGAACCTGCCGTGATGAACTCGCTCGACCGCATCTGGCGAGACGTGACTTCGTGGTTCAAGTCGTCTGTGCTGGCGACACCTCAGTTTGTGTTCAGGAACGTGGTGGAAGTCACCATGCAGGCATGGCGTGCAGGCACCAACCTGGCAAAGATGCAGCCAGCAATGCAATACTATCGCGACTTCCTGCGCCTCGGCCCTGAGGGACTCCCGATGGAGAAGGTGTTTGCTCATGGCACGTTGAGTGTGAGGGACATCTTCGAGAATCTGGTACAGAGTGGTCGCCTCAAAATGACCAGCCCTATTGAAGGCATCTCGGTTTCGTCAGCCGTACGGACTGAGACGGAGCAGCTGGCCCGGATGCTCGGGTACAAGCACAACCCTGGCGCTGTGTTCGATGCGAACAACCTGATGCCGTTTCTGCAACGTCTTGGCCACCAGCTTGAGGCGGGTGACGTGATGGGCGCAGCAGGCTTCTCTGTGCGTCGCATGAATAAAGCGCAGCGGGCGATGTTCGAGAATATGGTCAAGCCCCTTGCGTGGACCCAAGACGCTGCTGTGGTTGCGAATTTGCTCACCACACTGGACGACTCCCCCTGGGCACGAGTGGGGCAGTTCTTCAGCACAAGCACCACGCCTGCATTCGACAACGTGGTGGATGCGATGCGCCATGTGGATGAGTACATTTACCGCTACCAAACTGGTGTCGCTGACAACTGGGTGAAGCACTACGTCCCGTTCTGGTCCTACATGAGCAACGCAATGCCAGCGGCGTTTCGCAACATCCTGCGCAACCCTGGCCAACACATGGCGTACCAACGTCTCTATGCTGCCATCAATGGTGATGCTCGTCAAGATGAAGAGTTCACCCAAGCAGGTACGCCCGCATGGTTTGGCGAGATGGTGCCGATTGTGTTTCGTGACCCCGAAGGTCGCGACGGGATGTGGTTCAGCGTGGACATGAGCCGCATCGACCCGACTGCCGACTTATTCCGCCGACTGTCTGCGACCTCAGACCTTGCCTCAAAGCTGACTGGGGGCCACCCTGGGCGCTTCAATGAGCAGATTGCGCAAGTCATGGGCGACGACAGTGACGACTTCTTATTCGACCTTGTGGGTTCCAACATGGGGCCAATCGTCAACACGTTCCTGGCGGGCATCACACAGCGTGACCCGTTCTTGGGGCGTGAGTTCCAAGACGAAGACGAGGTGTTTGGTCTGAAGCTCAACGGCTCTGGCAACTGGACAGGTGGGTTCCAGCGTTATCTCATCGACACTTGGATGCCTCAGCTACGGTGGGTAGAGAGACAAGCCCGCATCACAGGCATCTCCAGTCGTACTGAAGTCGGCCCTGATGGACAAGAGCGTGTGCGGCCGGAGTTGACCAACGCCTTTGCTATCGCACTTAACACCCTGGGGCTGAGCGTCACAACCATTGAGGTTGCACGTAATCTTCAGAATACTGAGATTGACATGAGGGTGACCGGGTTCGAGCTTCGTGACCGGGTGCGTGCGTTGGAGAGCAAAGCCAAGTCGGAACCCGACCCGCAGGCGAGAGAGGACATCTTGGTGGAAGCAGCGATGCTTGAAGCGTTGATGGAACAGGTGCAGATGGTCGAAGAATATGCCCAAGAGGAGCTGACGGAATCGGGCAACCTCACCTATACCGAACGTCGCGAGGTGATTCGGGAACGGAGCGATGAGAATTACGAAATGTACTTAGAGATGCAAGGGGAGATTAATCGCTAATGGAACAATACTACTGGGAAACCGCAGCAGTGCAAACGTCTCGAAGCGGGACGGGATGGACGGTAGACGTGACGGCGTGCCGACTCGATGCCGATTTGAGCATCTTGGATTTTGTCATCCTGTTTGATGACATCCCTGTGACACAGCTCGATTTTCAAAAGACCACTGCGACACTCCTGACCTACACCGGGGCCAGCCTTCCCGCCGCAACCAACGTGGAGGTGAGACGCCTGACCCCAACTGCACCAAAGTCACTCGTCGTGTACCAGCAGCGCTTCTCCAGTGAGGACTACAACCGCAGCCTTGAGAGAGTCGCTAGGCAAATCGCTGAGTTTCGCGCCCTTGGTGTAGGCATCGGTTCCAGCCAGGTCAACGTGCTTCCCGCCGACTACGGCCCGGTGTGGGCGGGTGACGTGTCCAACGCTGCAAGTCGTTCTGCCATCTACGCAAAGGTGGAAGATGTCATCGCAGACGCAGAGGCCGCTGACGCAGCCCTGAGCAGCGCTTTGGCCCTCAAGGCACCACTCGCCTCTCCTGCGCTCACAGGCATCCCCACGGCCCCCACAGCTGCCACTGCAACGTCGAATACGCAAGTTGCGACCACGGGGTTTGTCCAAGCCAACCGCACCGCTTCTGAAGCGCTGACGGCGACGGCCCTAGCGACGAAGGCAGACGATGCTGCAACGACTGCCGCCTTGGCTCTTAAAGCGCCCCTTGCTTCACCCGCCCTGACCGGGAACCCGACGGTGCCAACACAAGCTCTTGGGAACAACTCGACTCGAGCTGCCAGTACGGAATTTGTTCAAGAGGCGAAGAAGTCTACTCAGCTTGCTGTTGCGACCTCCTACATGATGGCGAACAGTGGCGCGTTTGCTGGACCCATCGTGATTGCACTAGGTGAGTCAGGTGGAACTATCACGAACGTTCGCGGCAGCGGCCTGGGTGGGACGGGCTACACCGTGCCTGTGTCGGGGTGGTATCTTGTCGATGTCAGTGGGACGCTCATTGGTGCTTCAGGCAACCCGAACAGCTGGCTGCTTGGTTTACGCCTTCTTGGTCAGTCTGATTTCCTTACTCGTAGCCAGGTCAACACCGCTACGAACGCAGTCAACGCTTACCTTGCCTCCGTCACCCACTTCGGTTTCTTCACTGCTGGTGAGGTTATCCAACTTACCGCTGCTACGGGTGGAGGTGCAAACATCCGTATCAGTCGCGCCCGCTTTGCCGTCACACTTCTCACCCTGTAGAAAGTAAAGCCCGAGACGTAATGCCTCGGGCTTTTTATTATTCAGGTGCGGAGGTGAACAACTCAACCGCTTCTTGATAGGTGCGTCGCTCAGTGTGGCGCATCAAGAACCTCATGCGTTCAGGCTCTTCAGGTGTGGTCGCCAGCAGCGCCAGGTACTCTTCTACATCGAACTCGCCCACGTAGTTGTTCGCTTTGCCATAGCCGTTCTTGCCCTTTTGGGTCTGGTAAAACACGTCGCGATACGGGAAGTACGCCATCGCAGTAGGCACTTTGAGCAACCCGGTGAATTGCTTTTTGTAGACCTCAGGCTCCCCTGGTGGCGGTGCGAGCGTTGCGAACACGTCCTCCAGCGTGTTGATGTTCTGGATGATGGGGATGATGCGTCGCGCACGGTGAAGGGCACCGCTCACCTCAGCCGGGTCAGGTTGTCCAAGAGCCATTTTGCGACTCCCCTTGTCCAATGCCAGCCAGTACCCAGGCAGTCCGGTGTGGTGCATGTACGTCGCAAGTTGCGTAAGGTAGCCACGCTCGTCGTCGCCTGCGCCTGTGCGAGTCAGGAACATGTCCTGCTCGTTGTACCGCACGTCGAAGAACTGGTTGAAGTAGTGGCTGCTCATCGTCTTGACTTCAAGAACGAACTTGTACCCCTTTGGGTCAGACGCGATGAAGTCGAGGTGCCCCGGCACGCCCTCGAACTCGGCTTTGTGTTGGCCGTCGTCGCTACAAGGGTCACATTGATGGATGGTGTACCCAAGGCGACGCAGTTGGAATCCTACCCAATTCTCGAACCAGTCTCCCATGCTGAAGACTAGGCGCATCGTCTCATCGAAGGGGTGATTGTGGAATCCCCACGAGGCGAGTTCGTCCTTGGGGCCAGGGAGATTGGTGGCAATCTCGACGGCAGGTTTACCCAGGGAGGACAGGCGCAGCGGGCCTCGGCTCTTGTTGGCAGCGTCACCCATGTACTGCCGGATGATGCTTTGGGATGAATACTTACCGTATTCGACAGCGGCATCAATCGCACCAGGCGCTACC
>CAZPFM010000095.1:0-7621 GCA_964585845.1 uncultured Bacteriovorax sp. | reverse complement strand
GGCCCCGGGGGTTGCCTCGGGAAGCCAGATGATTATCCGTACCTTTATGCGCAAGCCTCATTTTCCAGTCCGTTCGCCCTGGCGAACCGACCTTCAAAAGAATTTGGCCAGCGCTAAGAATGACTGCACCCGGGTGTATGAATTTCTCATCTTGAAAAAGGACTAAAGTAAATTTTCCGCAAGAGAGGGCTATCTTAATACTCAAGCTGTCGAGTTTTTGTTCCTCCACATTCCCTCAACTCAGGTAAAATAGACTTGAGGAGCACTTATGAGTGAGTCAAAGGCAGTCTCGAAAACCATTCTTATCGTTGAAGACGACGAAGACATTCGAAACCTTTATATCGAAATTCTAAATGGCGAAGGATTTAAAGTGCTTGCTGCCGCCAGCGGGGAAGAGGCCCTCGAGATTTTAAATAAGCTCGAAAGAGACCCTTGTCTTATTCTTACAGACTTCATGATGCCCGGGATGACAGGCGAAGAGCTCATCAAGATCATTCGAAAAGAAGACCTGCTCATGTCTCTTCCCATTGTCATGATTTCGGCCAAGCCCCTTGGCCACGAGGTCACAAAAGGAATTGATTTTTTAAAGAAGCCTCTCGATGTGGACACCATCATTGATAAAGTGAAGGAATACTGTGGGCCCCCCTTCACTCCTTGCGATCAGGTAGATAAGTCATCCACATTCGATCATGAGGATGGCTTAAGCACCTGAAGACACAAGCTTTTAGTCTATGTTCGCCCCCCTATCATTTTTACAACGCAGATCGTCAAAATCATTCACTTTTAGTATCCTTGGAAACAGAAATCAAGAATCTGTCACCCTATTTTTCCTCGAAGGAAGCATGAATCGATTAGATTAGAGTGAACAAGGAAAACCTATGGCAAAAATCTCTGTTTACTTAAATGGTCATGCCTCCCAGGGAAACTCACTCTACAATCAGTCAGAGTTTCAGAAATATTTTTTCCGCCATGATCTAATGGTAAACGCTCCCAAGAATCTGGAGGAGCTTAAGCTGAGCCTCGAGAAAGATATCTCGGAAGGCACCGAGTACATTTTTTCAGTCGGTGGAGACGGCACGGCCAATTCAATTTCACAAAGTATCATTGGTAAAAATGTGAAGCTCATGGTTCTTCCCGCAGGAACGGCCAATGATTTTGCCAATGAAATCGGAGTGGGCGGGAACCTCAAAAAAATTGCTCAGATCTTCAATGCCCAAACCACACGTAAAGTTGATGCTATCAACGTTAACGGTCGCTACATGATCACTAATGGTGGGATCGGTATGGCCTGCGAAGTCGCAAAGACCGTAAATGAACTTAGGCACCAAAGTCCACTTTTTAAAAAAATGATGAGGGCCTTCGGGAAAGAGACCTACTCCCTGATCTACGCCAGAGAAATGCTGGCAAAGTCATTTAAAATGCGCTCCCTCTTCGTGGAGAGTCCTGACTCCCCCCTTCTCGATCCGCGGGTCAAATCAAGCCTCATCCTGGTCAATAACCAGCCCTATATCGGAGGAAAGTTCTGTGTCGCTCCTCAGACCCAGAATAATGATGGAAAATTTAATGTGACTCTATTTCTTCATAAGAACAAAATCGATCTCATGAAGTGCACCCTCATGATGATGGCCGGACGGTATCCCTATAAGGATAAAAATCTTATTTCTTTTGAAACCGATTCACTCACTCTCACCTCTCTGGATCAGGCTCCCCTGGAGTTTTTTGGTGACGGTGAAACCTTTGAGCCCGTCCAGTCACTTAAAATTGGCCTAACCCCAGGTGCCCTCGAGGCTTGCACCTACCAGGGAGAATCCCTCCTCTGCACGAGCTACCCTCTGGACAAGATTGAGATGATCCAATGAAAATTCTTATCACGGGTGCCACAGGCTTCATAGGCCAGAGACTCGTGAAGGAACTTCTGAGTCATGGTCACGATCTTTTTTTGTTAGTTAGACCCGGTTCGACGAAACCACGCTTAGAGAACGTTCGGTACGTGGAAGGGAATGTAGAAGAATCCGATGTCATAGGTGCCCTATCCCCATTTAAAAAGATCCTCCCGGAAATTGACTGTCTCGTCCATATGGCCGCCCTCTACGATCTGACGGCCACTCTTCCGGAGCTTTACCTGAAAAATGTGGTGGGTACTCAGAACGTCATTAATCTGGCAAAAAAGATTCCGCGCTTAAAATATTTCCACTACTTCAGCACCTACGCTGTTAATCCCCAGCTTAAGGGGAAAGTGAAAGAAGAAGAGTTATCAAAGTCAGAGCATCCATTTCCTGATGAGTACCTCCGCACTAAAAACGATGCTGAACACATTGTCCGAAATCAACTTATCGACGGAGTCCAGACAATCATCCACAGGCCTGGAGTCATCATAGGTGAAAGCAAAACTGGTCTCACCGATAAGCTGAATGGTCCTTATTACTTTTTAAATTTTATCTTAAAATTAAAATCATCAGGTCTTCATCACAGGATACCCGTTCTCCCTCTCCCCCTTCGGAAAGAGTCTCTTCTTCCACTCTTACCGGTAGATACTCTCGCCAACTGGGTGGCCCATATTATCACCCATCCAAAAGGCCACAAGCTTCGCACCTATCATGAGGTCTCCCAGGAAAAAATCAAAACCATCCAATTTATCGAAGAAGGCATGCGCCTTCTCGGCGTCGAGAGACCCATTTTGCCCATCCCCATGGAAAAGTTATTCTCCCCTTTCTTTCCTCTGCTCAAGATGCCCCCGGAGATCATCTTCTACATGCAGCAAGGTATTGAACTTGATCGCTCTCAGATCATGAATGACTACCCGGAGCTGAAGGCCCCAAAATTCTCAGAGTACTTTCCTAAGACCATTCAATGGCTCAAGGAAGGACACTTATGAAAGAAATTATTAAACTCTCCTTTGCCACGGCTCAGGATAACTTTGATGAAGTTCTGGAACTCGCTGGCATCAAGGCCCGGGTACGTCGATTCGGAATTGGTTATGACGCTGAACTGGCCTATGAACTGGTCAAAAAGCTCAAGCATGAATGTGACATCATAGCTGTCTCAGGCCTTCCCCAGGACATAAGAATTAAGAATCAGCATTTCTCTCACGAAATCCTCCGAAACATCAGAAAACTCGCCGATGGCATAGCGGTCTTTGATGGCCATGCCCTTAGAAAAACGGCCACGCCTTGGGCAATAAAAAAGCATCTGGATCAGGACAAGCGATTTCTTTTTAAAAAGAAAATCTCCTTCTACTTAGGTCTCATTCAATGGCCATACCTGTCTTTTTTTGAGGACCAGGAGGCCCAACTCATCTTTGGTGATCTTTTCTTTGCCACCAAGATCCCTCTTCCCTTGATTGGGACCAATGCGCTTGGAAACTTTCTAAAGCTCAATTCTCAGCGCCTCACTCACTATGACATCAAAGAAAAAAGTCCCAAGGATTTCAACTTTGGCCCTCTCGCCCAAAGAAGTATGAAAACTTTTATGGACGCAGACGTCTTTGTTATCAATGAAGCTCAGCTCAAGTACACCAGACTTGGGAATCTAACTGGCAAAACCGTTATCATTGATCAGCTGAATCCAGAGACTGAAAAAAAGATCTTTGCGGCCGGCGCTGAGCAGATCTTAAACCTCTTTCCTTTGGACTGGATCGGGGGGGAGAAATTCTCCGCTTCTATCATTGAAGCTCTCCTCGCCTCCACCCATGAAGACCTTATTTTAAACGATGAAGACATTCTCGAGTTTATTGAAAAAATTGATTTTGCTCCAAAACTCATTACGAATCCAGCAAGCAAAGGAAGTATAGACAAGTTTGCCTTTGTCATTCATCCCCTCACCAAGAACCAAATCGCCTTGCTTCCCGGTATGAAAAAGCTCCAGGGAACCCGGCTTCTTGACCCCGTTGAAAAAGCAGCGGCCCGTATTCCCGGCTTTCACTACACAACCATTTCTGGGATACGTTCTGAAGCCACTGGTAAAGAAGTGAGAGGAGAGCTCTATCTCATTCTTAACACGCCTAAGATGCTCCTCAACTCTCCCGTTGAAAGAGTTTACAACTCCCTCGTTGATATCTGCATGAAGGCCAAGAATGACGGTGCAAAGATCATTGGTCTTGGAGCGTATACAAAAATCGTGGGAGATGCGGGTGTGACCGTGAACGAGCGCTCCCCTATTCCCCTCACGACAGGTAATTCCCTCTCTTCGGCTTCCACATTATGGGCCGCAAGTTTCGGTGTAGAGAAAATGGGTCTGGTGAAGAAAAAAGATGGGATCCATCAGGGAACCTGCATGATCATCGGGGCCACAGGGAGCATCGGTAAGATCTGCGCAAAGATTCTCTCCAAACAATGGAAGCGGGTCATCGTTGTTGCTCCAAGACCCTACAAAATCCTCGAACTGGTTGAACAACTTAAGGCCTTCGCCCCCTCCACTGAGATCATAGGAACGACGAATCCCAACAAATACTCTCCTGAAGTGGATCTCATGATCACCTCTACTTCGGCCCAGGGTGAGCGAGTCCTGGATATCGAACTCATTAAACCAGGGTGTGTCGTGTGTGATGTGAGCCGGCCTTTCGATATTTCTCTTGAGGATGCGGCCAAGCGACCCGATGTCTTGATCATCGCCAGTGGCGAGGTAGAACTCCCCGGGGATGTGAAATTAGGAAGGACCATAGGTCTTCAAGGTGACACGGTCTACGCTTGTCTTGCTGAAACGGCGGTTCTGGCCATGGAAGGGATCCACGAGAGTTTTTCCCTTTCAAGAGATCTCTCTTATGAAAAAGTGGTCCAGATAGACCGGCTCTCCCGGAAGCACGGGATTAAACTCTCAGGGATCATGGGACATACAGGAGAGATTAAAGAAAATGAGATTGAGCTCTGCCGGGGAATAGCTCTCAAGAATCTTAAAGCTAAGACTCCAGATCCTTCATAAGGTCTGGAAGCTCATCCCAAAAGAGTGGAATGCCCTCAGATTGAAGAGGCTCACACCAATCATCTAAGAGGGCCATACCTGGCAAACCCCAAAGCTGAAAAGAGATGAGCTCATAAACAAGCTTCTTAGGAGAAGGTAGATTGAGCTTCATGGCCTCTGCTTCATGATCCTGAAGAAAATAAGCACAGCGATAGACAGACTCCAGAAGATGCCTCACCAGGATAGAGTATTCAGGAGACCCCTGAAGCTTCCGGATATCTTCCAGGGCAATCTTCTTAAAAGAATAAAGGTCGTCTTCCCTTAGGCTTTGTTTAAGTTTTTTCCAGGTATCCTTCCAGTCAATCATCACCCGCTCATGAGTGAGAGGATCTCTTCTTTTAATCTCCGGAAGATGCATGGGCATAAATTCCCGGGCAAAAAGAAGAATTCCCGTTCGCTGATAAGTATAGGATCTTCGATCATAGAGATAGGCAAGAGGAAGTGTGAGCCTTTCCGCATTAATCAGAAAGCGAAAGATCCTCTCAGTTTTACCGTCTGAGAGGTCTTTATAGAGAGGTCGAAGCTTCTCATTTATGCCAATGGCTTCTCGAACATGATCTTGGAAGTAGTTTGAAACAGAGACCTTATTTTGTTTCTTCATTCTTTTTCCCTAAGAAGCAGGGAT
Source organism: uncultured Bacteriovorax sp. (assembly GCA_964585845.1). Classification (GTDB taxonomy): domain Bacteria; phylum Bdellovibrionota; class Bacteriovoracia; order Bacteriovoracales; family Bacteriovoracaceae; genus Peredibacter. The sequence goes on along the minus strand of CAZPFM010000095.1, from coordinate 2,040 downwards.
GACCAAAGAGGCACTTATCATTAATGGCCTGGGCCACTAAATCTGGAACCATTTTTTCCCAGCCGGGCTCATTATTTACGATCATCTGAAGAACCTTAGAGGAATAGATGTGAAGGAGATCCTTGTTAAACTCCTTAACCGTATGGATCTGTTTCATGTGAATGAGATGGTTGTAGAGATTCTGGTACTTGGCCGGCACCTGAAGATTCTCAAGAGTTTCAAGCTGACCTTCTTCAGACTTATAAGGATAGATGTAAACCTTAACAAAGCTTCGGAAAAGCTGACCCAAGGCCGCAAGAATACCACCTTCAACATTTGAGTATTCGGAAGCAAAAATTTGCTGAAAGTTATAGATCCCCAGAACAAGCCCCAGGTTTGGAACGTTCATATCCGCAAAGTAATTAGCGAGTTTGTAATACTGAGGATAGTTGGTGATGAGAACCTTCTGACCTAAAGTACAGATAAGATCTACTCGGGCAAGGAAGTCTTCATTAGCGATCTCACCATCGTCGGCCTTAAGAGTCGACATGGTGATCTCAGAGATGGCCACAATCTCTTCTTCATTTTTTCCAATATCTTTAGCGAAATTGGTTTTCCCGGTTTTGATCATATCAAAACTCACCAGTGTCGGTGGTCGGAAGGATCCACGAACAACCAGGACATCTTTCTTATAGAGGAAATCGGCCGGGAGTACGACTTCGCCTTTTTCGTCGAACATAATCGCCTGGGTCATGTTCTCTTTGAGAAGCTGAAGGTTCATTAAACGATTATCAACATCCTTGAAGGCCTTTCCACTAAAGCGGATGAAGTTCACTTCGATCCGGGTGAGATCCAGGTGATCCAGGAGAGAGCGAATGAATGCCTCCGGATAGCGGTAAAGAAAGAGGCAGGCGTAGACGAGGTTTACACCGATGATCCCAAGAGCATCCTGCTGAAGGACATTCTGAGGGTCAAGCATACGCACATGAATCACAACCTCATTGCATTCACCAGTGGCTTCATCCTGAAAGCGCACACCCATCCAGCCGTGAGGGATATTGGTCTTTTTAAAGTTCAGCGCGGAGACAGTATTGGCGAGGACGAAGAACTGATGGTCTTTTCCTCGGGTTTCACCAAGTCTTTCAACGAGAAGACCATACTCTTTATCAAGCATCTGACGGAGCCTGGATTCAGAAACATAGCGACCGGCAGACTCTCCATAGATGGAGTCTGAAAAAACCATATCGTAGGCCGAGATTGTTTTAGCGATAGATCCGGAAGAGCCACCGGCCTGGAAAAAATGCCTGGCCACTTCCTGGCCTGCACCGATCTCAGCGAAAGTGCCGTAAAACCGATGTGCCAAATTAACTTTAAGGGCTTTTTGCCTTAGGGAGAGGGTCTGTTCCATAATAAAATCCTGTATTTACCGAAATCTTACCATTAATTTTCTAAATTTACGGCAGATTTCTGGACGGATTTTATGACATGATGCATAATGAGATCTAAGGAGTTACTCATGGAAGTCATCATCACCGCCATTGGCCTTCTTTCAGCGGCCATCGTGGCAAGTCTTAAAGAGAAAAAAGCCCCCGTCAGAGTTAAAGCTAATTAGGTCTTGAGATAGCTCGAGACCACTTCGTAAGTATCCCGAGAAATCTTCTCTTTCAGTAAGCCCTGAAGAATCTCCCGCATTTTCCCCGCTCGCCCTTCATCCACCTTATTTATCATGGAAAAAGAACTCGCCAGACGACTAGCAACCTGGGGATTCAACTGGTCAATACGTTTTACCCGTTCAGCAATGAAGGCGTAACCACTTCCATCCTTAGCATGAAAGGCCCTGAGGTTATTCTTTGCAAACTGCATATAGAGGGCCCGGAGATAATTCGGGATCTCTGCCTTAAAAAGCGGATCCTGCTCAAGGCGCATGAGCTTTTCAATAACACCTTTTGATTCAGAATTCGCGGCCAGAGTCGCAAACCATTTAATCATCACTAGTGAGTCGCCCTTCCATTTCTCATAGAAGTCATGGACGGCCGGGTGATCGAGGTGGGCACCGGATTT
>CAZPFM010000094.1:0-7641 GCA_964585845.1 uncultured Bacteriovorax sp. | reverse complement strand
CATGCATGTACAAAATGCCGATCTCGCGGTTTTCCTGACTTCAGAGAGAAATGTCTCTGCGGCCAACGCAGCTTATGGGACGCGAGATATCGCTGTAAGAATTCCTCTTTCTCTTTTCATGCTGAATAAACGAATCATGATGTGTCTGTCTGTGGATGCGCAAACGATTGTCGATGCCCTCCATGAATCCTGCCAAAGGCTAGGGGGCACATTCAATGAAGTCTCAGGTATCTGTGAGAATCTTCATGGAACAAATGGTCTCGTGATTGAAGAAGTCCGGGATCATCTTTGTTCAGTGGGAGAGGACACCTGTAATACTCACCCCTATGCTTCTCTTGACTGCCGAAATCATAAAAGTCCTACGCCTGTGGTGGCAGATAAGAATAACTGGGTCCTAAGAGGTCTACGATCAGATGGAACTCCCGACTGTGCTTGTATTCCAGTCAAGCAGTGTGAGAACAAGGCCGATTATTGCAAGGGTATTGATCTCGGCACAGACTGGTGTTTCAACGACTGCGGCGAAGGAACAAAAGAGGACGGCGTCTGTGCTCCTTGCAACAACACAGACTGGTCCCCTCTAGAAAGTACCCGATGCGAAGGACAAGCTTTCACCCAAACCAATGGTTGTGGAGAATCACGGCAGGCTACCGGCACGATGCCTGATAACTGGCTTCCGAATGCCTTTGATGTCTGCGAAGGGGAAACCTTCACTCAGTACAGTAGTTGTGGGGCTGCTCCTAGGTATAATGTGCCTGGCACCAAGGACTGTTCTTGTCCGGCCATTGATCGGCCATACACCTGGTCCGAAACGATCGCTGGGACGAAATACGATTGCACTGAAAATGGCGGTTCTGGCAGACCATACTTAAACACAAAGAGAGTTTAAGTTTTTCAACTGCGACAGATGCTGAGAACCAGGGGTCAGCTGGCGTTGAGTGTAATAACGGCACTCTTGTGAGAACAGGTACGTGTTCGCCTCTTCCAAAAACCCTCGCCTGCAACATTTATTATCAATACCAAAACAAAGGCCGAGTGAGTGGAAATGCTCAGAACGGAAACTGGGCCTTTGTAGAGCATGGAAAAGAGAATAACTGCGAAGGTGGCTATTGCGGAATCAGGGTTGGAATCAGCTGCACTGGCGATGCTGATGTCAGAGTTCTTTATCAATATAAGGAATTTAGCGTCGCGACCCCAGAGCAATCGACTCCTTGGAGTACTCCGGATGGCACTCCAAGATGGGGGCCATGGTCTCAGATGATGCAAAATCATAATAAAGAAGAGTGCGCCGAAGGCAGATACTGTGGTGTCATGATGAAGGCCGAAACACGAAATGGCGGGACCTGTAATGTGCGCTATCAACACCGCTGGAGATACGGAACTTCAACAATGAACGGGGATGGGGTTTGGTCTCAAGGAACATACTCCAATAAAGACGATGACGGATGCCAGAGTAATTCGGGCTGTGGAATCCGGGCAACGATTTCGTGCTCGATCTAGGAATAATGATGAGAAGAGAAAAGAGACAATCCGGCTTCACCCTAATGGAAACCATCATCGGTCTCGGGCTTCTTATGGGTTTAGGTGTGGTCGGGTTAAAACTTTCTCAGACGATGCAAAAGTCTTCCAGTGGAATTAAGAAAATGTCTGCCATGACGAAAGTCATGATCCAGATGCGAACGATGGTGACAAATGCCGAAGTCTGCACATCGAATTTCGAGGGTAAGGGAGCCGGCGAAGAAATTGAGGTCATCAGGGATAAAGAATCCAAACCCATGATGAAGAAGAGCGATAAGATGGAAAATGGTTCCATCATGGTTAAGGAAATGAAAGTAGAGGCCCTCATGCCAGAGCGGAAGAGGGCACAGATTAGCATACTCTTCGAAAGGCTTGCAAAAGATGGCAGGGCCACACATTCAAAGAAGGTCATGAATATTATGGCAGATATTCAGAGTGGAAAAATCGTTAAATGTCTCGACTTCGGGGGCATGCTCGATGATTCCATTGTGAACAAACTCTGCTGGGATGCGGACCCTGAAAATTTTGATACTGCTCCCAATGATAATTTCGATTGCGCAGATAACGTGGCCCATCTCATGGCCGAAGTGAAATCGATTTATTGCAGGGAAAACGGTCTCATTGGTGATCCTACTACAGGTGTCTGTCGACCCCTTGATTCTAATCTCTCCTGTCCATCAGGCTCTTACCTCAGAGGATATCTACCCGATGGAAGCTTTGACTGCTACACGCCTGAGCCCCCTGATCCAGTGGTTTCCAATCCTAGTCCGAATTGTTGGGTTGGTCCGACTCCCACCGCTTTTTGCAATGTCGCAGGACCATGTGGAAACGTCGGAGACACTCAAGCAGCTGAGTGTGAGGCTTCTGGCACCTGGACAGGCACCATGCTCAACTGCCAGGCAAGTAGTCCAAGTTGTGCTATCTATAAAGAAAAAACAACCACACCAGCTCCATCCCTGTGCTGGGCGGCTCCTGCTGCACCTGGAGGGGTTTGCTTAGTATCTGGTTCTTGTCCGAGCTTAGGACAGAGAACCACAACCAAGTGTAAAGATGCGGATGGAAACTACCAGGCCGGGTATTCGCTCATTTGCGAAGAAGCCGACCCTTTCTCCTGTGCCAGGGGAGGGGCGTGCGATGCCAATGCTTGGGATAGCACGAAGACAGCGGCAGATATCTGTACCGGAGCTTCTGAAACGCAAACCAACGAATGTGGTGATACAAGAACTATTAACGGGGAAAAGAATTGCTCAACAGCTTTTACTCAAAGATATGAAATCCCGTGCGGATGTACCCCTTACCGGCAGAGCTCCGTCACCTATCAGGTGAACTTCTCATCTTCTAATTCCTGTACGCTCGTAGATGACATCAGTGGCTCAAGGACAATTACCTCAGGCACACAGTTTACTATTGGCAACCGAAGAGACTTTTCGGCGACCCTAAGTTGCTCTGAAAGGCCAGATGTCACTTTCGTGAGATCAACCAAGTGTCCTGACACCGGTACGACTCAATGCGAGTAGTGGTCAGATCTTCCTTGACGCAATGAGTTGCGAGTTCTTTGAGAGTGGCATTTATAATTTGAGTAATGAAAAAGTCCCTGCTTTTTTTCATTCTCATTTCTTCTCTTAAGTCATTTGCTGACTGCGAACTCCCTCAAAATCAAAAATTAACCATTGGCTGTTCCACAGAATGCGGATTTTTCTATCGCCTCCGTCTAACAACCAACGCCTTAAGCCTAGGATATCCTATCCGGATCGTTGATCTTTCCCAAAAAGAGAACACTCTCTCTGAAGTCGATGGTTTCATCATCCCTGGGGGAGTGGACATTGACCCTTCCCTCTATCTCACAAAAATTAATCCGGCCCTTAAGAGCTTTGCGAAGCTCACATCGGAAGGGGTAAAGAGAGATGCAATTGAATCAAAGCTTTTAAGCGAGTACCAGTCAGATGACTCCTTAAAAGAGCTTCCGCTTCTCGGGATCTGCCGAGGGATGCAGATGATGACAGTTTCTAAAGGAATCCCTCTTTACGTTGATCTTAAAAACGAACTGGGACTAGAGAATAGAGTCTACACTTTTGATGAAATCAATTCTCGGCAGTCATCCGTGACGATGCCTAGTCGATTCTCTGCCATGAAACTCCATCATCAGGGACTTAACCTGGATTACTTCAAGGCCAATCAGTCTGCTCATCCTGATGTGAAGGTGACGGCCTTCTCCCATGAGGGAAAAATCGCGGAGGCCATTGAGTTTGTAGGCAGACCCGCTTTAGGTGTTCAGTTTCATCCGGAAATGTCTCCCTCCCATATAGCCACCCCCATCTTTAAATGGTTCCTGACCCAATCCTGCGAAAGAAAAAACAGTAAAGGACTCTAGTATGAAAGCTTTCATTACTCTTACACTTCTCTTTGCAACCAGCGCCTGGGCCAATCTCCACCTGGCACCGCCGGATTTTAATTATCATGAACTCCGGGCGACCTTTGTGGATTTTAAGAAGGCCCATTACGAAATCACCTATGATGTAAAAAAGAAGCTGACTACTGTTCGCTCCCGCATCGAATTCGATTCAAGAAGTCTCGGTTCACCCATCTTTGACCTTGTACCAGAGGCGAGAAATGTCCTCCTTGATGGTATGCCGGTTAAGACCGAAGAAATCAGCGCTCCCAATGGTTCACGGCTTCGGGTCGCTAACGCTGTCATCTCAGACGGAGAGCATGTTCTCGAGATGGAGAACACCATCAGAGAAAATGTGAAGTACCTTTGGTGGAAGAGAGGAGTGCACTCTGCATTCTGGATCCGTGATCTGAAAGACCGAATGTTCCTCGAGCAGTACGTGCCTTCGAATTTTGAATACGATCAGTATCAGATGACTTTTGTCATTAAGTTCATCGGCAACGATCGATTGAATCAGGATATTTTCACCAACGGAGAAGTCAAAGAACTCGAAAAGAATGTCTATCAGATCGACTTCCCGGACTACTTCACATCCTCATGCCCTTATTTTCACACCACTCCGAAAGGGAGAATGCGTCGATTCGATTATTCCTATAAGTCGATCTCCGGTCGCGAGATCCCTATGACGGTGTATTCCCCTTGGTATCTTAAAACGTCCTCTTTTAAGCGCTATTCCCTCCAGGTGATGGAAGAGCTGGAAGCCGATTACGGCGCCTGGGCCCACCCGCGTTTTCTTGCTTATGGAACTATTCCTGGAACTGGTGGGATGGAGCACTCCGGGGCAACGGCTACATCACTCGGCGCTCTCGACCATGAAATGCTCCACTCTTATTTTGCCAAAGGCGTCATGCCCGCCAATGGAAATTCCGGTTGGATCGATGAGGCCATCGCCAGATGGCGAGACTATGGCTATCAGCGCCTCGTGACTCCTGGATTTGAGAGCTCAGGGATTGCGAATCATTCTGTTTATAACCGTCAAACAGACTCCCGCTCTTACGCTCTTGGAAGAGAGTTTATGGGCTACCTCGATTATCGTCTTCAGGACATAGGAGGACTTAAGGCTTTTCTTAAGGCTTATTTTGCGGCCTATAAGCATCAGGTGGTTACAACCGAGCATTTCAAAAATAATCTCGAATTCTTCTCGGGTCTGGATTTAACTCAGGACTTCAACACTTACGTTTGGGGAGAGGACAGGCCAGAGGAAGAGAAGGCCCACGAGGAGAGTCTTCACCATAAAGCTCTCACAAAAAAGCAGCTTTTAAATTTACTCTAATCTCGATCATCAGCAGAGGATATTCCTGCGTCGCTCGAGTCTTTAAAAGAGAAGCCTTTGGCTTCTCTTTTTTTTTGAATGAGTCTTTCGAAGTCGGGATTTTTTGAAGAAATTTTAAAAGCTGTTTGTTCCGGGTTTTTTAAGGCACGGGAGACGACCTCAGGAAGGTGGGTTACACGGGGTTTTTCCAAAAACTCGTAAGCCCCCAGCTCAAGGGCCTCTGACATGAACTCATGACTTCCATACCCCGAAAAAAAGATGACAGGCATTCTGTGTCCTTTTTGACGAAGGGTCTTGAGCATCTCCACTCCATTAATCACAGGCATGGTGATGTCTGTGACGATAACGTCCACCCGGTTTTTTTCGATAATCTCAAAGGCCTGAGGGGCTGAGATCGCCGTTAATATACGATCGACCTCATTTTCCATAATGAGTTTTAGAGAGCTTAAAAGAGAGATTTCATCGTCGACGATGAGAAGAGTTTTTTCTTTCATATGGCCTTAAGTACCCATTTTTACTCACTATTTGGAGTTAAGTCTTCTTTACCTTAGGGGGTCATGTCAAAATCTTCGACAACCATGAGAATTTACTCTTTTTAAGGTCTCTCATATCCAATTATGTCCAGATTTCCTAAGATGGTGGAAATGAAAAATCTTCTGCTTATCCTCGCTCTCTTTCTCAACTTTCAGGTTCACGCCCAGGAAGATCTCGAACCGCGGGATATTCAGGAATTCAATGCCCTCAGCCTCTGGCTTCCTTTTCATGTGGGCTTAGATGGTAAGATCACTTTTTTAAAAGACCATCCCTCTGAGAGCTTTGTCTTTTCACCTGTCATACAGATTGGAGTTCAGTGGAAAAAGGTTCGCTTTCAGCCTCCTGTGAGAATGGAGAATTTCGTCTTAGAAAAAAACGATTCCCCCGAAGAATGGCTCGAAGTCTATCGTCGACGTCTCAGTCTCGGAACTGGGCTTGGTCTCTTGATTAAGAAAGGTGTTAAACTCGGTCTCATTCCTTTTAAAGGAGCTAAGCAAAGACTCGTTCGCAAAGTCCGATCCGGTACTTCTGCTCCAGGCCTCTCGCTACTTCCGGATAGCCTTCAGGAAATAGAGTCCTGGAATATCGGAGACCAAGGCTCCTTTGAGACCTTTGGAGGAGTTCAGTTTCAGCTTTCGGCCACCTCAGGCTTAATCGATATCGCCAGTATGGGCATTGAACTTCAGAATGAATTTCTCCTGCAGATTAAAAAAATCTCCCACGATGAAGTTAAAATTGGTGTCTTTGAAGGAAAAACCAATAGAAGACGCCTCTCAGTAGGTCCTCTCCTGGCGAACTTTGCCGTTGGTAACTTCTCTGGAAAGAGGTTCGGGGCCGAATTCATCCTCAGTATTTCACAGGATGAAGAACTCTATCAAAAAGCCTTAGATGGAGAATTGAATCATCTTCAGCAAAGACTCCCCCATATTTCTCAGCGCCTGAGCTTCTACGGGCACTCGTCCACGGCTTTTATCGGTGTGCCTGAACTCATTGGTAAAAATATCCGGAAAGGGGAGCTTAATATAAACTCCGACGGAGATGAGTCCTCCATGCATTTTCGCTCAAGTAAGAATGACGGGATTTTTCTTCCGAAGAGGGACGCGCATCGTTTTACCTACCTCTCTAAGAATGAAACTGTTTTCTTCTGGGCCAACGAGATGAGTAAGGTTAAGGGGAAGGTCTTTGATAAATATTTTCTTTCAGTAGGTCGGCGCATGGGTCTTCGAAACTTTGATCTCCGATTTGAAAAGAATGAAAAGTTCGGCAATGTCATGACTCAAATTGGAATCAGCATCAAGAACACTGAGCTTCCTTTCCTACAGAGTATAGACCTAAGGTCTTTGGGGGAAAATTACCGGATTCGTTGTGAGGAACTGCGTCTTAACTGCCGCAAAGATAAGCGCCGGGGTAAGGTTCTTCGCCAATACGTGAAACTCATGAAGCTGGATCTTGAAGAGCTTCGTAAGGGGCTTGGGAAACTTCTCATGAAGAATCCATCCCTCATTCATTCTGTCTTTAAAACCCTCCGCCTTAGAAAAGAAGCCTACTATCTTTTCCTTAGTGATCGGTTCAGATCCCAGGAAGGTAAGGCCGAAGTTCTCTTCTAAGATTTTCCTTATTCCATTTTCCAAGATCAAGAGAAACAGTTTTTGAGTCCTGATCCTTTGCCAGGAGTCTTAAAGGAGAGAATCTTTTAAGAAGTCTTTCGATGCCTTCATTCTGATGGAGATAGGTAAAGTTGAGGTGAGTCACTCCACGTTCAAGGGCCGCGAGGATCATGGTCTTTATAAGAATTGTTCCCAGACCTTTTCGCTGGTACTCATCGATGATGGTGAGGGCCACCTCAGCACTTCCATGATCATTTCTATCT
>CAZPFM010000093.1:0-7748 GCA_964585845.1 uncultured Bacteriovorax sp. | reverse complement strand
CGTAGACCCACCAATGGGGCTGAAGGATGAAGGAGAAAAGCGTACCCAGGATAACGGATACGATCCAGGGAAGTTGTCCGAATTCACGCAGGGTATGGGGGATCCAGTAGAAGCCCACAAGATTAAGACCGAGATTAAAAAAGAGAATGATTCCCAGCCTGCACCAGAGTCCATCGGCCCGCTCAAAAATGAACAGGAAAAGGGGAAAAGCGATGAAGACCAGCGGAAGCCAGCCTGGCATGAAGACTGAGGGGTGACTTAAGGCCACACAGGCGCCAGCTAAAAGAGCGAGAAGAATGTTCTGTAAGGTTCGGGGCATGCCCCATTGTAGTGGAGAAATTATCGGTTAGCTACTGCGCGGGTTTCAAGTTTCTTTGAAACTGTATCAGAGAGCTCGATAGCACGGGCCATCGAGTTTTCCTGCGCCAAGGATCTTTCCTTCGAAGCTTTTAACCTTAAGAGAAGAACTCAGGATGATGTTCTTAATCTGATCGAACTTCATTTCAGGATGCTTGGATTTGATGAGGGCGGCCACACCAGAAACGAAGGCCGTCGCCTGGCTTGTTCCCGTCATGTATCCAGCTCCGTTATTAGGAATGGCAGAGCGGATGCGGTGACCTGGAGCTGCGATTTCAACAGAGTTTTTCCCGTAGTTAGAAGACGGGATGATGTTGAGGTTATCGTCGTGGGCACCGACAGTGATGATGTTCGAAAGTCCATAAGAAGCCGGGTAGTAAGCGTTTCTCTTATCGTCGATGTTTGAGCGCTCATTACCAGCAGCAGCGATCACGAGGATCCCTTTCTTCTCAGCTTCTTTAAGGATGCGGAGCTCTTCTACAGAAGCTTCAGGGCCTCCGCCAGAGTAGTTGATGACATCAACATTCTGATCAACAGCGTACTTGAGAGCTTTAATAGTGGCTTCAAGGTTCGCCTGACCAGTGGCTTTCGGATTGTAATACTTAAGAGCGAGGATCTTCACTTCAGGGAAGATAGACTTCACGATCCCGGCAACGTGTGTGCCGTGGCCGTGCTGATCAGAAGGAGTGGTGGTGGTTTTCTTTTCGTCAGAGAAATCCATACCGTAGTTGGACTTCCCGGACTTACCGCTCACAACATAGATATTGTCTTTGAGGAAAGCGTGGTCGCCCTGGATACCAGTATCAATCACCGCTACGACCACATCCTTATTCTTCTGGAACTTAGTCCATGAGTTACGGAGGTTGATGGAGGCCAGGTGCTTATCCGGATCGATTCCCCAAGAAGCGAATCGTGAAACAAGGAGTTCAGGAGAGTAAGCGAGATTCGATGCGGCCCAACCAAGTGTAGCGTTGACACAGAGGAGGAGCATGAGGATCGATGTAACTGCTGCTTTTTTCATTCCCTTATCCTTACCACGGTTTAACGATCTAAAGCTCAAACCTTGAGCGATCGTGTAATACATACAGCAAGGTCTTTGCCAAAGAAGGGGGAGGGGTTTCGGGGACTTATCTCGCTATGAGGTGTCTAAGACAAGGATAGGTGACTAGAAAATGATCATCACATCCCTGGGTGTCTAAAGCTTAGACGATACAGAAAAAAATTCGGCCCTACTGAATTGGTTCTAGAAGGGAGATTCCTCCAGTGTAGACTGGCTCTAATTTTAAGGAGATTCGTATGAAACAATTGATTTTAGCTCTTAGCTTACTTTCGTTAACACAAATGGCATTTGCTCAGAATATTCATATTCTCTGTGAGGAATATTCCGTCGAGTCTGGAAGCGAGTCTCATTCCATGTCACAAGCCGCTGAGAAGTTAAAATTAGGAACTCAGCTTGTGAAATTCGAAATTGTTCATCCGGGAAAGATGCAAAACTGCTATGAGAATCTTACTGAGGTTTATAGTGGAGGGCGGACATCTATGCGCCTCAATAATTCTAAGACTAATGAGTTTTGCGTTTATGACAACGGGGGAATCAAGGATGCAACCTACGGTTGGGTTTGCAAACGCTAGTATCTTAATCAATTCGTGAAATAAAAAGGGGCCAGAACTGGCCCCTTTTTCGTATGAAAATTCAAATCAGAATTAAGCTTGTTTCCAGGTCTGCGCCTGCTCTTTCTCACGCTCTTCAGCGTGCTGAATGCAGAGTTCGGTCCATGGCTGATGCTCAAGACGCTTGGAAGCGATTTCTTCTTCGCAGTCTTCGCAATGACCAAAGGTCCCTTCTTCGATCCGATCAAGAGCAGCGTCGATGCGACGAAGTTTTGCAAACTCTCTGTCACGAATCGCGCAGTTCAATTGCTGCTGGATGAGTGAGGTCGCGAGATCTGTTTCATCAGAGAGATCTTCTTCAGAAACATGAAGATCTTCTTTGTTATTCAAAAGACCCACGTTAAGGATCTGCTGACGGTGTTTTAAGAGCAGCTGCTTGTAGGTATCAAATTTCTTCTTGTCCACTGATCCTCCTAGGGCTCATTTCGCAGAGTGTTGCATTATAGGGCAAAAACTCTTTTTTACTATTCTAAAGCGTGGGGGTACCCCGCTCAAGTAAAGCCTTATATCGGCAAAAACCGCCTCAAGATTTATCAAATAGTTTGACAATTCAGGTTATAGCGCTAAGTGTAGTTTGACAGGTTCGTTAAGGGCTCGTTAAGGTTATGAGTAGAACAAAATGAAATCGAGGATTTATGGCCCATAGCGATAGCGCAGCTGCCGTTGGACACATTCCTTCAGGACTCTTCATCGTTGCCGTACAAAATCCGTCAACAAAAGAGACTGATGGGTATCTTGCATCTTGGGTTCAACAAGTTTCCTTTGAACCCCTCATGGTTTCTCTCGCCATCAAGCCAGGACGTCCGGCCTATGACCTCATAAAGTCCGGCGCTGTTTTTGCCATCAATGTGGTGGGCGATCACGAAAAGACTTACCTGAAGCATTTCTGGAAGGGCTATGACCCGGACAATAATCCTTTTAGCGAACTCGACCACGAGATCGGTCCTAATGGGGGAGTTCTTCTCAAACAGGCCAAGTCCTCCATCGAATGTCAGCTCGTGAGCTCCGATAAACCGGGAGACCATGACATCGTTTTCGCTAAAGTTCTTTCATCGACCCTCTTTAGTGAGGAGTCAAAGCCCATGGTTCATATCAGGAAGTCAGGGAAGGACTACTAGAATGACGAAGCTTCTTCTGGTTCTTAGCATCGGTGTGCTCGCCCTTGCCGCTAGTTGCGGGAAAGAGCAGGCCATTCCAGCTAAGGGAATCGCAGAAGAGCCAGTTGAACCATTTAATCCGGAGCTCGAAAAGCAGAGATTTTTCTGCGACAAGAAGGCCGGTTGCCCTAGTTACATCTTAAAAATTCTCGTCAACGCCAATGGCAGACGCCGGGTTTGTACCGGAACACTGGTGGGACAGAAAACGGTCGTGACTTCTGCGAGCTGTATCCCAAGTAAACTTCGCGCCGAAGGTGTCGACTGTAAGGAAGATGTCTTTCTCTTTCTTGCCCATGATGCCGAAGAAACTCCGAAGATCATCGGTTGCAAAAATATCCTCCAGGTTTCAGATATCAGCGAGCAAAATCCTCTGCACTGGAGAGAGGATGTGGCCTTCATTGAATTAGACCGCTCCCTTTTCTGGAACCGAAAGCTTGCCATCAGTAAGGAAGGACTCTGGGACGATATGGACCATGATTCTTTTTCAGTGGAGCAGACTGGAGAGTTTGATGCCTATTTGCGGACTCAGAAATGTAGACCTGTTTACCGTTCTTATGTAAATCCCCTGGCTTCCCATCCTTCTTCACCCAATATGGTGATGGCTGGCTGTAAGTTCTTTAATGGATCTATTGGTGCTCCGATTCTGGATAAAAGAGATGGGATCCGCGGGATCACTTCAAAGCCTTTGAATGAAGCTCTCCGGACCTGGATCAATAATAGTGGGATGGTTCTGGGTGATCCTCTTCTCCCTATCACTCATGTTTCCAATTTTGCCTGTGCGGCCGCTCCCTGGGATACGACGGTGATGAGCGCCCGGGAATGTTCGAAGACACTCAATGATTATGAGTCGGATATTTTAAGAAGAGAGATCCTGAACCCTGAGGAACTCTTTAAACGCTCGGTCTATGATGCCGAACGAGAAATCCCTTCTAATTACTATTTTGAACTCGGATTAAGAATGGTTCCTCAGGAAAACTTCTTTGTGACTGAGTTTTATCCCAAGTGTTTCCGGAATACCTCGGGGTGGGTGAGAAAGCTGCGTGAGAAAAACCAGTACTCAGTTTCTCAGAGATTTACTCCGACAATTCTTAAAAAGATGATCGACCCGATGGGAAAAATCAGATCCTTTGAAGAGAAGGGATTAGAGAAAAGTTTTCGAATCTACTTCGGACCAAAAGATCTCTACAATCTGAAAAAATCAACGGTGACTGTGGTCGATGGAGATAACCGCGCCGTCTACGGCGACATCACCGCCTGCGAATAATCACTGCTTAAGATCTCTCCAGCTTTTCCCTTTCCGCGCTCTAGCATTGACCTGAAAGTCTTCCACCGCTTGGGAGTGTTGCTTGTAGGTTGTCGTGAAGACATGAGTTCCGTCATTCCTTGAAACAAAGAAAAAGTAATTATGCTTCTCGGGATTGAGGACGGCCCGGATGGCCTCAAGACTTGGGTTAGCGATAGGGCCTTTCGGAAGGGCAGGAACCTTATAGGTATTATAAGGAGTCATTTCTAATAGATCTGACTTTTTAATATTGCCCTTGTAGCGATCCCAGATTCCATAGATCGTCGTGGGATCAGACTGAAGACGCATTCTTTTTTTGAGGCGATTGGTGAAAACACCAGCAATCGCCGGGCGCTCGAATTTCGCCCCTGTTTCCTTTTCCACCATGGAAGCGAGAGTCACTACCTGGTGCTTATTTAAAAACGGATGAGTAAAGTCGATGTCCTTTGTTTTTTCGTTGAAGAGATCCACCATGGCACGGGCGACACTGGCGGCGGGAGTGTTGGGAGCAAAACGGTAAGTCTCAGGATATAAATAACCCTCCAGAGTGTGGCCCGGGACCTGAAGATTGGTGATGAGATTAGGCTCTTTAACGGCTTTAAGAAAAGCCTCTTCCGACGTGACACCCGAGCGATCAAAGATCGCGGCGATCTCGTACATGTTTTTTCCCTCAGGAATTGTCACACTGGTGAGATTAGGTTGACCGAAGATCAGGGTCTCAAGGACCTGGATCATGCTGGATCCGCGAGGAATAGTGAAGGCTCCGGCGCGAAGGCGCGTGAGATAGTCCTTATGTTTAGCATAGTAGTGGAACATCCGCGGATTGGTGATGATCCCTTCGTCCACCAGCCGCTGATTGACTCGTCCGAAGGTGTCGCCAGTTTTCACGACAAAGGTCTGATCAGGTCCGGTGTAGGTTTTATGAAGTTCGGAGTAGACATAAGCGCCGAATCCTCCAGCTACGAGAACAGAAATAACAATAAGAGCGATAAAGAGTTTTTTAAGCATGCAGGTATTATAAACCAGACTCACGCTTCGTGCGGCGAATAAAATCTTCTAAAATCACACTCGCGGCCACAGCATCAATCTGTTTGAGATCAATTTTAAAATTATAACGTGGAGAATTCTTCATCCGGGTTTCAGCCTCAAAGGTTGAAAGAGTCTCATCCTGCTCATCAATCTGGAGAGTAAAATGCTCGCGTATCCGGGAAATAAATTTTTGTGCGGTCTCTGTCATCTTGGTGGATTTTCCATCCGTGAGACGAGGGACACCGATGACGATGACGTCAATCATTTCATCGTCGACAATTTTCTGCATCTCTTTAACGGTGGATTCAAAACTAGTATTGGCAATACGTCCATACGGAGAAGGGAAGGGGTCACGGTTCACACAGTAGGTGGCCAGACCTATGAATTTTTCTCCGTAATCCAGAGCGAGGATATTCTTTAAGTTCAGGGGATGAGAATCAGAGAGGGAAAATTCGTTCATGCCCCTAATCTATCCCCATTTCATTTAAAAGGGGAAGCTGGAAGTCGCCCTCATCGTCTTCTGTGTCATAGAATTTTACTCCCACACCCAGAAGCCGCACAGGCCTT
Source organism: uncultured Bacteriovorax sp. (assembly GCA_964585845.1). Lineage (GTDB taxonomy): Bacteria > Bdellovibrionota > Bacteriovoracia > Bacteriovoracales > Bacteriovoracaceae > Peredibacter. Next base: position 1,685 of record CAZPFM010000093.1, on the reverse strand, counting down.
GGGTCCTGACTCCAGCGCTCCTCGAGAAGAAAAACAAAGCTCTCTTCATCAATCGGCATCTGCCGCTCAATCGTGGTCTGCTTGAAGTCGTGGTACTTAATCTTCACGTGGAGGTTTTTTACTTCCCGGTCTTCGTAGCGCTTAAGATCCTCTTTGAGTTCTTCCACCATCTTCACCAGTTCAATCTTCATTTCTTCAAAACGAGAGATGTCCGCGTGAAAGGTGCGCTCGTTTCCAAGAGACTTTCTTTCATACTCCGTTTCAACTTCCCGCTCATCGATGCCACGGCAGAACTCATAGAGAGTCTCACCAAATTTCCCCATGAGGTGGATGAGTTCGGACTGAGTGTACCCCTGAAGATCAAGACAGTTTTTAATTCCCATCTCATGAAGTCTTTTGGCAGTGACTTTTCCGATTCCGTGAATTTTTTCCACCGGTACCTGGATGATGAATTTATCAATGTGCTCTGGAGGAATGGTGCACTGACCATTTGGTTTATTAAGCTCACTTCCCATCTTGGCGAGAAGTTTATTCGTTGAGATGCCCGCCGAAGCGGTGAGACCAGTTTTCTCAAAAATTTTCTTTCTAATATCTTCTGCGATCCAGGTGGCCGAATTGGAGAAAAGCTCACAGTCGGTCACATCAAGATAGGCCTCATCGATGGAAACGGGCTGGATCAGATCCGTGTATTGCTGGAAAATTTCAAAGACCTGCTGGGAGGCTTCCACATATTTACTCATGCGGCCTTTGACGACGATGAGCTGCGGGCAGAGCTTTTTAGCAAGTGCAGTGGCCATGGCTGAGCGCACGCCAAATTTTCTTGCCTCGTAATTGCAAGTGGAGATGACACCCCGGCGATCCGTCGATCCTCCTACCGCCATGGGAACATTGCGAAGGGCCGGATTGTCTCGCATCTCCACGGAAGCGAAGAAGGCGTCCATGTCGATGTGGATGATCTTTCTCATTTTGAATCATTTTACGGAAAAGTTACGGCTCGATCAAGCGGGAATAATAGCCCATTCTTTGAGCAGATTAATGAGGGTATTTTTTCGTAAGTCGCCTAAATTTCGTATAATTATTTTGTTCTACCAATGACGTCTTACCATTTGCCCATGGTTCAATTCACAACAACACTCTTCGCTCTCTTTTACCTCTCAACTGTCTCCGCCAATGACTCGCTTTTAATCGCTCGGGACTATTATTATCTTCAGGCGCTAGGTGAGTTGAAATCCTACTGCGGAACCGAGAAATTTGATTCTTATTTATGCCTTCAGCGAGCTAAATCGGACTGTAAGAATGCCCAAAAAAAGGATCATTCCGAGGCTTGCTTAGTAAAGGCCAGGGTCGAAGAATGGGAGAAGCGAGCCGAGATAATCGAGGTTTCCTCCCCAGACAAATTGAATGAAGTTGGGGGCGGGCTTCAGTATTCAAATGAAAAAATCACCCGTGATTGCGTGCTTCTTAGCTGGCCTGGAAATGAACAATGGGTCTGCCCGAAGAAGATCATAAATGTCGAGCACCCAATTCCCCCCGTCAAAGAACCTGAATATATCGCCTTTCATCCCGCTGGATTTTGCTCAAACCGAAAGCTGCCAAAGAAATACCTCAAACCGTCTCAGGATCAATTACCCCCTGGTTGTAGAAATCTTGCGACGCTCTGGCGATCAGTATCGAGCTGCCCAGAG
>CAZPFM010000092.1:0-7775 GCA_964585845.1 uncultured Bacteriovorax sp. | reverse complement strand
GAACCACCGGAGTTAATCCCTGGTCAATCAGCCAGTCAGCAAGCCAGATGATAGTAGGCGTCTTCCCCGTTCCGCCGAAAGAAAGATTTCCTACGGAGACCACCGGGACCTTGAAGATGGTCTTATGGAATAGACCATACTCATAGAAGGATCGGCGGATACGGTAAACCCACTCCCAAAGGAAGCTTAAAGGGGCCAGGGGAATGGTGCGCAGGCTATTTTTCATCAATCACTTCTGCCAGGTATGCCGGGACGGAAAATTCCTCTCCCGAGAGAAGGACCTTGGTTTCTTTAAGATCCCTCTTAACCTCATTATATGCTTTTTCGTCTTCGATCCAAGTCCGCAGTGCACGCTCAAGACGGGCCGGGCTCGCCTCTTCCTGGATGAGCTCCGGAAAGAGCATCTTTTTGTGGATGATATTAGTAAGGGAGACGGCCCCCTGATACTTTATAAAGTTTCTGAAAATGAACTCATTTAATAAAGAGGCCCGGTAGGCCACCACCGTGGGTAATTCAAAGAGTCCCGTACTCAGTGTCACCGTTCCGCTAGCCGCGAGGGCCATATGACAGTTTCTCATAGCCCGGGTCAAATCTTCAGAAGGATAGATGTGATCAATTTCATGAGAAAAATAATCATAGAGCGAAGAAGGCAAATGGGAGACGCGTACAAGATGAGTCTCCACTGCATAATCTTTTTTAAGTCTTCTGATGGCTTCCATAAACTGGGGAAGCAGAAGCTCCACTTCAAAGCGGCGGCTTCCAGGAAGCAGAAGGATTTTTATTTTCTTCTCCCGCATCTGGGCCCAGCTCTTCTCCGGCAGATCAACCAGGTCTCTTGAGTGGGTTTCCCGGAGGGGATGAGGAACAGAGCGAATCTGCTTAACTCCCGTTCTTCAAACCAGTCTTTTTCAAAAGGCAGGATGCTAAAAAGAGTGTGCACAGTTCGGGAGAGAACTCCTGCACGCTTGGCCTTCCAGACCCAGGCCTGGGGGGCCACGTAATAGAGGATCTTTACACCTTGCTTAGAGAGTCTCTGAGCAAGACGAAGATTAAAATCCTGGAAGTCGATGAGGATAGCGGTCTTTGTGCCCTTCTCTTGAACAAGATTTTCAAATTTCTTCAGGGCACGGAAGTAGAAAGGGATCTTTCCAATCACCTCAGAAAAACCCATGCTGGAGAACTCTCCCAGATGATAGATAAGCTCCATTCCTTCTTTTTGAAGAAGGTCGCCCCCCACGCCGTAGAACTCCGTATCCGGAGAGAGCTTACGAAGCTCAGGAAAAAAACTCATGGCGTGTTCCTCGCCAGATTTTTCCCCGGCAATGATGAGGCAGGATTTCATTCGGGTAAACTGACCTTCACTTCTTCACCTGTCCGGAGGGCCTCAAGGGAGCGGTCTACGAGGTGCACGGCCGCCAGACCATCGGAGAGACCAACGACAGGGCTCTTCCCGTCGAGGATTGAGCGGTAGAAGTTTCCGTGTTCAAGAAGTAAATGGTCCCGCTTGGTGTAGGGCTCAGTTTTGACAAAGGTCCCGTCTTCAAATGAACCCTTCGGAGCAGTGGCGATCTTATTCTGAAAGAGATCCACATAGATCATCCCCTCTTGAGAGATGACTTCGAGGTCACGGAGTTCATGGGTGTGATTTCTTCCAACAACGATCTGGGCCTCGCAGCCTTTTTCCATTTTCACCTGAATCAGAGCGTGATCCCAATTCTCGGTTCGGATCTTGTGTCCCATGGCCCTGATTGAAAGAGGCTTTTCCTGAAAAAGATACATCAGAAGATCGAGGTCATGGATAGCAAGATCCTGAACCACGTCCACATCTGTCGCTCGTCCTTTGAATGGTGCCGCTCGGTTAATCCGGACATGGTAGGGAGCCTTAAGTTCCCGGAAGGCAGGGAGAAGTTTCTCCCAGGCTTCGTGGAAGCGCTCGGAATGGCCAACCTGAAGGACTACGTTTTTATCCTGAGCGATTTCTCTGAGTAAGTTAGCCTCTTTATCATTAGAACAAAGAGGCTTCTCGCAGAAGACATGCTTATTATTTTTGAGAAGAAGGCTCACAAGATCAAAATGAGTGGAGGTCGGAGTCACGATGAAGGCAGCATCGATCTGATCCATCACTTCCGAAATATCCGAAACAATTTTAACTTTGGGATGATTCGTCCGTGCCGCTTCCTGTCCCTTTTCAAATTTTTCTACAATGGCGATGAATTCGGCGAGATCCCCGTGGGCCTCAACTTTCTGACAATGCCATTTTCCAAGGTGACCATATCCGATGACTGCGACGCGAACTTTTTTCATGATTAACCTGCCATGAACGGAGCGATTCCGATCTCACTTTTCTGGATAAAATCTGCGATCTCTTTAATGACCACATTATTTTTGTATTCTTCCATGAGTTCCGGGTGGCCAACAAAGGCCCGGGGTGCAAGTGCACTGGCTTCCATAGTCCGGTAAAAATCCACCACTTCGGAGACGACTTCTTTACTGTGCCCCTGGCGCTTAAGACCGATGATGTTGATCCCTTTAAGACGCACGCGGTTTCCGTAGGCCGTACAGAAGTTTGGAATATCCCGGTCGATAGCCGATCCACCACCGATGTATGAGCCTTTCCCGAGAGTCACAAATTGAGTGATCCCGGTATTCCCACCGATGATGACCCGGTCTCCGATATTCACATGCCCGGCCAGCCCTACAGAGTTAGCAAAGGTGATGTTGTTTCCGAGTGTGCAGTCATGAGCGATGTGACAGTAGGCCATGAAAAAGGAATTAGAACCGATGATGGTTTTGTTATCCTGCTTCGTTGTTCCCCGGTGAACCGAGATGTATTCACGAAAGGTATTATTATCCCCGATGATTGTTTCAGTGGGCTCGCCCTTGTAGGAATTATCCTGAGGAGCAGCTCCGATGGATCCGAACTGGAAAAACTTATTTCCTTTTCCGATCTTGGTGTGACCTTCGACAACAACGTTTGAGACGAACTCACAGTCATCACCGATTTCAACATTTGGACCAATGACACAGAAAGGTCCGATCTTCACATTGTTTCCGATCTTGGCTTCCGGATGGACATAGGCCATGGGATGAACTTCGTAATTCTTAGACATAGATTTTCCTTAAGAGAGTTTAATCGTCGCCATGACACTGCACTGGGAGATGAGTTCATCTCCGGAGTGGATCTCACACTCATACATCTGAAAGAGCCCGCGGCTTTTGGTGAGTGTAGAAGTGATCTTCAGATCCATCGGAGGAATGATGGGTTTTCGGAACCGAGCCGAATCGACCGAGATGAGCTGGACTTCAAGATTTGTTTCTTCAATGGGCTTTGTAAGCGCGTGGATGCAGAGGAAGCTTGCCGCCTGGGCCATCATTTCGACCTGAACCACACCTGGAAGAATGGGATTCCCGGGGAAATGTCCCTCGAGAACTTTCACTGACTCATCGACCTTGAAGTGGCAGATGGATTTTCCGCCGACGAGCTCAGGGATCTTGAAAGGTCCCTTTTTTCCCTGAAGTGCTTCCGGGAGGTGGACGTCCTCTACAGAATCTACGAAGAGAAAGGGGTCCCGGTGTGGGAGAAATTTCATGACCTGAGCTTTATCGAACATCATAGAGAACTCCTATTTCGAATCCCGTTGAGAAACTTTTCTTAAGTAAGCGACACCTCTCATCCACTCTTTGATGTCCCGGGCGGGATGACCCCCGACCTTGGAACCCGGAGCGAGAACGGCGCCGTCATTCACACCCGCCCCACCGGCGATCTGTGACCCAGTACCAATATGGGCGTCAGGGCCAATAGCGGATTTCCCTCCCATGACCACGTAATCCTCAAGCGTCACGGACCCCGCGAGCCCCACCTGACCACAGAGGATACAACCCTTACCGATTCGGCAGTTATGGGCGATCTGAACCTGATTATCAACGCGGGTACCGCTTCCAATAACCGTCGGAGAAAAAGTCCCCTGATCAACGGAAGTATTCGAACCGATCTCTACGTCATCATGAATCTGGACTCCACCCATGTGCCAGATCTTTAAGTGCTGGCCCTGATGGAAGGTATAACCGTATCCATCGGAACCGATGACGGTTCCAGAATGAATCCGGCAGTTCTTCCCGACAGTGGTAAAAGGATAAAGAGAGACATTCGGATAAAGAGTCGTCCCTTCCTGAATCTCACAATGCGGGAGAATGACTACTCCGGGCATGATGGTGACTTTCGCTCCGATCTTTACATGCTCACCGATAAAAACATTCTGTGAGACATGGGCCGTGGGATCAATATCCACTGTTCCCATCTGGCGGCCATCGGCCTGGAAGTTAAGCCCTTTCATTTTTCGGTCAAAAAAGGGCTTTGAGAGAATGGTCAGAGTCAACGGAACCGAGGGGGTTGTGGCCACCCAGGGAAGTTTCTCGAGAAGTTCCCGATCACCTTCAGCGAGAGAGGAATAAAATTTTTCCTCAACAATGGCCCCGACTTTAAGTTCCGCAGCTTTTTCGATGGAGCCAGCAAAGCTTTTAAAGAATTTTGCATTCTTTATGAAGATGAGACCATGCTTAGTGAGATGATCTAAAGCAGAAATGGCCAGAATCTCTTCTGGCCATTCTTTATTCTTAACAATTTTAATCTGTGGATCGAATCCGACGATGGCGTCTAATTTCATCGCTACCTCCAGGTAGCCCCTGATTACTTCGCAGGGTGCTTCTTGTCGTAAGCCTTGATGACCTCATCGGAGAGGTCCTTTTTAGTTTCAGCATAAACAATCGGTGCCGCTGAAAGTTCAAAAGTCATCGCCACCTGATTGGATTTTGAGACTTCGTCGATGATCGGACGAAGACGCTCGAGGATGGGCTTTTTGAGATCCTGCTCCATCTTCTGAATTTCTTTCTGGTATTCCATGGTCTTGTTCTGAAGAGACATCACCATTTCCTGAAGCTCGCGCTCTTTAGTGGCACGGGCCGCATCAGCAAGAACCATACTCTGCTTCTTGTAGTTTTCCTGGGCCTTCTTGATTTTATCTTCTTCCTTCTTCAGGACAGATTTCTTATCGTTGAACGCTTTCTCAAGCTTCTTCTGGACGGACTTCCCTTCCTTGATTGAAGTGATGATCTTCTGAACGTCAACAAGACCGATCAGAACGGAAGCACTCGCGGAATAGGAAAAGAAGAGGACCAATAAAAAAGAAAAGATCTTCATATGACTCCTTGTGATTTCGAGCAGTCTAACACCTTTAAAATAATTGTCCTATATCAAAGTTGAACTGGCTTGCTGCCTCGTCATTGCCATCGATACCTTCACGGTCCTTACGTGGATTGACCGGGAAGCCGAACTCAAACCTGAGAACTCCAATAGGAGAAAACCAACGGAATCCGAAGCCGTAGTCGGCCCGTAGACGGAAGTCCCCGTCTTCACCGATCCGATTTTCCCAGACATTCCCCGCATCGTAGAAAACAACCCATTTTAATCCGGCTTCTTTGATGAGCGGGTGCTCCAGCTCGAGGGTCCCGAGGAGGCTGAAGAGACCACCAAAGTTGAAGGACTCTGTTTCACCTGTTCGGGTGTTGGTCGCAAGTCTTCTGACACCGATATCTTCCAGGTTGTATCCGCGCATGTTACGCGCTCCACCCATGGAGAATTTCTCAACCCGCGGTATCTCGCGCGCGGTGGTTTTAAAGAGCTGAGAGGCATTGAGTCTGGATCGAAGGATCAGGTCACCCCAGATCGGTCGATAGAATCGGCCGTCGAATTCAGCCTTCATCCAGCGCATGGTTCCACCAAGGCCCGTGTATTCAAGAGAGCCGCTGGTGTAGTAACCACTTGTTGGTTCAAAAATATTGTTTCGCTTATCCCGGACAATCGAAGCCTGAAGTGAAGAGGCAGAACCATTCTCCACGTCCTCATCGATTCCGGAGTTGATCACATCTCTCACTTCGTTATCTTCATAGCGATAAGTGAGGAAGAGTCGAGTGTACTCAAAGATCGGGTGACCGACTCTCACATCTCCACCGTTTTTCGTGTACGCAAAAGAACGGATGAAAAAGGAAACTGTTCGGTAGTAGTCCGCCCCGGCCGTCCACTTTGAATCAAAAAGATAAGGCTCGGTGAAACCCACGTTGTAGATCTGTTGTTGATCAGAGTACGAGAGGTTGAGGTTGATGTTCTGACCCATGCCCCGGAAGTTATTCTGGGCCACAGAGGCCTGGAGGAATCCCTTGGTTGCCGTTGAGTATCCGGCACCGAGAGAGATCTGACCTGTCGGACGCTCTTTAATGGAAATCTCCACATCCAGAACGTTATCCGTACCTTTTCGGGTGATGGTATTAAAGATCACACTCTCCGGCTGGAAGAACCCGAGACGATTCACATTGTCTTTGGAGATCCGAAGTTTTGAACCGGAGTACATCTCCCCTTCATGGATCTTAAGCTCTCGCCGGATAACCTTATCCCGGGTCTTGTTATTTCCTTTGACGGTGATCTTACCAAAGTAAGCAATCACACCTTTTTCAAAGGAGAAGACTACGTCGACCTTATTTTCACCAGGCACGACTTCGAGGGTTCGAAGGACGTTAGCGAAGGCGTATCCCTTATCCTGATACATTTCAGTTAAGGTCTGGATATCAAGGCGCAGATTCTCTTCGTTGTAGATATCCCCGGATTTCAGTTTAAGTTTCTCCATCATCTCTTCCTGAGTGAAGAGAAGTTCTCCGTTAAAGGAGATGTCATTGACAGAGAACTGAGGGCCCTCGTTCATGCGAACAGTGATGAAGATCCATTTCTTATCCTCAGAGGCCGTGACTTCCGGGTTCTGGATATTGATCTGAAGGTAACCGCGGGTCTTGTAATAGTACTTGAGTCGTTCAACATCGGTCTGGAAGTTCATTTCCTTGAAGTTCCCGGACCCTGAAAGAAAAGAGAAGTAAGACTCTTCCCGCGTCTGCATGAAGTTTTTTAACTCATCATCGGGAATATTCTTGTTTCCCAGGAAGGTGATCTTTTTCACCCGGACCTTGTCCCATTCCTTGATGATGAATTTCACATCCACTGAGCCATTCTTATTATCAATGAGCTCATAGCGGGCGAGGGCCAGGAAGTAGCCTTTTTCTTCGTAATGCTTCTGAAGCAGGAGAACATCGTTCTTTAAAGTCGAGATATCAAGGATGTTGTACTCTTTGGTTTTGATCTGCTCTTTAAGATCATCGGCCGAGATCTCATCGTTTCCTTCGAACTCGATCTTTGCGATAAGCGGTTTTTCGATGAGTTTAAAAAGAAGGACATTCTTGGCACCGGACTTTTTATGCCAGTCCTCAACTTCTTCGAAGTATTTCATCTCATAGATTCGGGCGAGATCTTTTCTAAGGAGATAGTTGTCGAGGATCATCCCTTCGCGGGTTCCGATCTTTTCCAGAATCGCTTCGGTTTCGACTTTCTTATTGCCCTCAACTTCGATGGCATCGACCCGAAACATTTCTTTGATAGGACCAAGAGTCGCTTCGGCCTGAGCGCTGTGAGGAAGGAACAAAAACCAGAATGAGAGAATGAAAAACGTGAGCTTTTTCAAAGGGCCAAAATCCTTGCGCGCCGAACTATGTAATGAATTTTATTTGCCAAAGAATCTTAGCCAATTATCTGACCATCTTCAATGACTATTTTGCGCGGGAAGAAGGAGGCCACCTTATCATCATGAGTGACCACCAGGAGTGTCGCCCCAAAATCCTGGGCGAGTTTTTTCAGTAAAGTGGCGACTTTCTCCGAGTTTTTGGAATCGAGATTCCCG
>CAZPFM010000091.1:0-7798 GCA_964585845.1 uncultured Bacteriovorax sp. | reverse complement strand
AAAGGTCACGTTTGAATCCATACCCCCTTCAAGGGAAGCTTTCAGGATATAAGGTGGATCAGCGACAGGGCGGCCATTTCTAAGCCGGAACATCACAAGGTCATACTTTCTTTGAAGATCGAGGATCTTCTCTCTGATGGTCGGAGCAATTGCCGAGTTCTCATCGAGATTGAGCGCATACCGGTACTGAGGAATGACATACTTTTCGATAGAGCGGTAACTCTCTCGGGTCTTTTCAACTTGCTGAAGATAGATGTCTCCAATCTGTACCTGGGCTGCTTGCCGGACCTCAGCGCCTTCTTCTCCGAGCTTATCAATGGCTTTGTAAAAGGTGACAGCCTTCTTAAAGTCTCCGAGTTCCCGGGAGAGATACGCAATATAATAGAGTGAAACCCCGCGCTTAAATTTCTTTCTCAGAGACTCCCGAAATTGTATGCGAGCATCTTGTAGTTTTTCGGAAGCAAAAAGAGCCTGGCCATATTCGTAATGAATATCCTGAGGGGCATTATCGAGGTTAAGAGATTTCTGAAAATTCTCAATTGCTTTAGGGAAGTTCTGAAGCCGGTTGTAGGTCATCCCTTTCCAATAGGCTATAAGCCCCTGATCTGACTTTGAGAGATCCTGGGACTCTATGAGAGAGAGTTCCTCAATGGTCGCTTGATAGCGGCCTTCGGCGAAAAGCTCAGCGGCTTTTTTAATGGCAGAACGGCTCCCCTCTTGAGCAGAGGCGTAGACCGGGAGAAGAATAAGGAGCATCCATGCTTTCAATTTCATCGATTACTTACGGCCCATTATTGATGATGATGGTCGTTCTTGTGTTAGTTGTATTGATCACCTGGCCAGTTGTTCCAGGAGTAAGATTGCCTCCGGTGACGGTTGTGGTGTCATTTTTATAAGTGGATAAATCTACTGAGTTAGTTGTTGTAGAGGTTGTGTTGACTGTCGTTGCAGAAGAAGTTGTTGAAGTCGTCGAAGTTGAGGTCGTCAAAATAGGAGTACTTGAATCCACTTCCTTCACGACGACCTGGCCTGTTTCATCCGTTGTCGAAACCAGAACCTTTCCGTCGTTTGTAATTTCCATATTACTGGGAGGAACGTAGCTACCGTTTGAAGACACAGTTCCGCTCCCAGCTGGGATATAAGTATTGGTGTTAGGGTCATACACACTCTGAGGCGGTGGAGCGATGATGACACCTGAATCCACATGTAAGAACGATCCGTTGGTTGGCTTAAAGCGTCCACCTTGTGAATAACTATTTGGGTTAAGAGAGGCAGGGGCCTTGCCGGTGGCAGAAACCGGCTTATTCACATTGCTCACAGCGATCTCTTTTTTAAGAACACTCGCATCGTTTCCGACGGCCTTACCTGTTAGCCCCTCTGGAACAACACCTTTTTTAACTTCTACTTTCTCAGAATTCTGGGGAGACCGATCTCCTTCAAAGTTCTGGCTCTTTTCCAGAGCTTCTCTTTGCTGAATATTGATGAGACTAGGAATCGTTGGCTGCATGTTTCTTCCATCAACAACGGAGAATTCCCCCGGGTACATAGAAACACCACGGTTCACAATTTCCTCAAGATTCCCGGTATCGAGCTCTCCTCTATTCTCGAGATGATTAAACGCAATGGCCCCTTCGAAGAGAACTGTGGAGGTAGATACTCCATTGGTGGCGATCATGAAGTCGGTTCCCCGTACTCCCATAACGGCGTTTTTCGTTTTAATAAAGAGCTTAGACTTATCCCGCTCCATTTGAAGATAATCTTTTGTCACCTGAGAGCGGATTTTACCTTTTACAAGATCAATGACCCCGGAGTCTTTTCCAGAAAATTTTTCGATTTTCATTTCTGAGCCAGGACCGATATTCATCTGGGATTTATCGATGAAGATGAGCTTCACAAAACTTTTCTCCGCAGTCTTCACCACAGACCCATCTTCAACCCAGTCTTGAACCTTGAGTTTTGAGCTTTTGCCCATTTTTACGACTTCTACTTCCCCTTTTAAGATTTTAACCACCGCTACGTTCCTGGCCGCTTCCGCAAAAGGAGCTAAGGTCACGAAAATTAAAATTAAAAGTGTCATTCTCATAAAAAACCCTTGGAGTGACTAACCTGAAAATTACTCAATTTGATTATACCGCTTAGAAAAGGGCTCTCAATTAACGAAGAAAGAGGAACATTTCTCCTACTAACATGGGGAAATCTCATGTCCCGGGATTCCGACGCTCTTTCCACCACCCCCGGTGAATATAAGGATAGATGCTACTATTTCCAGTAACCTAAACCCTCACCTGCCTCCAAATTCAGTCAATCTCACTCCACATAAACATTTTTTGACTACATGGAACCCGCCTGATTTTTATCCAGACTGAATTGCTAAGACAAAGAAAAGACTGGTTAAACATTCCCGCTCAAAAGACGAAAAGTCAGAGGTGAACCACAAACCCCTTTACTCTTAAAGCATGAAGAATCTGAATACTGCATTCACTTCTTTTTTCGTCTTTCTCCTTCTCGTCTCGTGCGGGCAAGGCGGTAAAACGACTGCCTCTCTTAAAATTTCTTCTTCCTTTGCTCTTACCAATTCCGGCTTTGACGGCGGTTTAGTTCTTTATGGAAAAAGCGGGACTCAAAGTTTTTCCCATGCCATTCCGTATATTGCAGGATCTACCGGTAACGTGGTGGATGTTTTACTTCCTAACGGAAAATGGAATTTCTACGTCACGGCCTGGAAGAATAATGTAAGTGGTCCCATGACCGGGGATATTCTCTGCGGTGAGAGTGCTGCGGATCTTGTTGGAGCCGATACTAGAGTCAATGTTTCTGTTACTCAGCTCGGCTGCGACTCCCCTTCCTTTGTGAATGAGACTATGAAGGCCACGACAGGTTTAAATAAAGTTAAAAAGCTTGCCCTCATTAGTTGCAATGGCTTCTATAGTTGGTCTGCAGGCACCCCATCACACATTGTTGGGTCATCCACTCCCTATGGTTTCTGTGGAACCAATGATGTCCCGCTGGATTTCAGAAACCAAGCGCGATCATTTAAAGTCAAATCCATGAGCAAGTCGCTCTCTAATCAGATTCTCAAAGGTGAATTTTCTTCTCCTTGTCTGACGTTTAGCGATGCTGCGGCTAATGGTGTAAGTTCACTAAGAGAAACAGATCTAAGAATTCCTTCATCCAATACACCTGTTCAGGTGACTCTTTTCCGGGATTCGGCCTGTACTGATATCCTCTCTCATCAGCCGATGCTGGAAGGCCTATCCTTCACCTACGAAGGGCAGAAATTTTTTCTGAATAATGCTGCATCTAATTGGGGTGGACTCGTTGTTCCTAGTAACCAAACTCGGCGTGGAACTTCTCACTTCATGAATCTTCTGCCCTCTTTTAAGTGCGCCGGCAATCTATGTGTAGATGGCCCTTTATCCCGCGCCTATGATTATTACGCCGCCAGATCCCCTGGCGGAAGTAGCACGGTCCGTGTGGTGATTGACCAGGATAAGAATTCCACTGCAAGTGATTATGCCATCGCTCCTAATGGCACTGGTTGGGTCACTTCAGCCACTTGTAATAAATCTGATGAAGAATTCTATTGCGATTTTAATCTCGTGCAAAGCGGTACTGATTGTGCCGACGGAGTCAATAATTACTGCTGGTCAGATGCGGGGAAAACTTTTTCTTTCGGCTATAGCAAAGATGGTTCAGCAGCGACTAACAAAGATGTCTACGTCTTCAAAAACGAAAAAGATCTTCATGCCCTTGGGATCTCCCTTCGGTTAACTGGTTCCAAACCCGATACTCCCAGAGTGGGACGAATGGATTCTGACTTCAATGATTCTCCCAATGGTGATTATGGAGCACTTGATCTGGCTCGAATGCTTCTCTCTCCTGAGATCGGCGGCTTGATCAGCCTACCTGGTCAGAGCTGTGCCACGGCCCAAGCTACTCGGCAACTGACTCTGAATGAAGAAGGTCTCAATAAAGAATATGAGATCTCTATTTTCAATACGATTCCTATTTCCTTAAATACTTATCAAACTCCTTTTTTCTGTACCGCCGCCAATGCCGACCTTGACCCGTGTGCGGGAGGTAACGATCAAACATATCAGAAGAGAATTTCGGTAAAGCGAAAAATGCCTTCCGGGGCATGGGAACTTTTCCTGGTTTCTGATTTCAGTTGTGATTCCACTAAACGAAGTGGTCGAGTTCAAGAAATCCACAAGGATTATTTTTCTGGAAGCTCCGATCTTGAAAGAATGGAATCTCTGACCATGGCCTGGTTCACTCCTCCCTCTGGAATGGAAAGATTCGAGCTCTATAACCAAAGATATGAGTATGATTCTTCATCGCAAGTAACTCGGTATGAAGCTGGATTTAATCGAGTCTATAAACTCACCACGACAAATTTTGAGATTGATGGAATGAACTATTCGCGGGAATACTCCACTGCCAGTGTTTTCAGCGAGTCGGCATCCCGCTATTTTTTTCAATTGAATGGTAACTTTCTCTACTCGGATGTCTTCATGGTTCATAGACCCACTTCTATTGACTCTGAAGATCCAAACACAAATCTTTTCACGGATACTTCTTTCAGTGACGATATTGATTCGATAGATCTGAGATTTGCTACCAGTATCAGTGCAGTGGATACGAAGTTCACCCTTACATCTCCAGCGGTGACAACAGGTGCGGCCATTGGATTCAATGGTTACGGCCCGGCTTCAACCAGCGTGGGGAATCTTCCTCTAAGTATCGACCAACTTCAACCGACAGAGTTCTCCCCAGTCTTCACCGATGGCTTTTTTCCTTAAATAAACCCTGTATTCTTTACACACCCCCCCTGTAAATCCTTCAAAAACGCTTTGAGTCACGACTAAAACCCCCATTATTCGGAGGTTTTCGTGTCAAGAGTCCAGTTCCTGGTCCCTATTCTTCTTCTGTCTCTTTCTCTCTCATCCAGAGCGGTGACTCCTCTCTCTCTCGATGAGGCCTGGGAGGGCTTCTCAAGCCCTGAAATTCTGGGATCTGGCTTCATCCATAGTCTATATAATCTTCCCGCAGAGGGCGCAGCTCAGTGGGAAGGTCCCCGTTACTGGTCCAGTGATTACTGGGCAAATAAAGAAGGGGGGATCAATCTTCGCTGGAACTCTTCCCGCAAGATGGGATTCGGTTACGCCTCCCCCACACTTAAAGAACTCCGCAGAAAGCCTCTTCGTCAAAAAGCCGCACTCGCTCCTTCTGAGAAATACGACATTTTGCTTGGACGGTATGATTACCCTTTAAAGACTCTTGTCGCCTCCCAGGTCTCTCCTAAGGCAGAAGACTGGGAAGGAATCTGCCATGGGTGGGTGGTCGCGACTCTCCATCACTCTGAACCAAAATCAAAAACTCTCATTAATCCAGATGGTATCGAGATTCCTTTTGGATCCGCCGATATCAAGGCCCTTTTAAGTTATTACTATGCCCAGGAGATGACTCCGGCAAAGTTCATGGGACTTCGTTGTAATTTCGGCGACTGGACCGGAGGGCAAAGAGAATGCGGGGAAGATCTCAACGCAGGGGCTTTTCACATTATCCTCGCTAACAAGATTGGCCTTCAAGGTCAGGGTCTTATCATGGATGTGGACAGGTTCAAAGAAGTCTGGAATCAGCCGGTAGTGGGCTACCGCTCGACAATGAAGGGACCATTTGGATTGACCCGAGGAGCGGCTTGGTCGGCCCGGTACGAATACGATGTGAAAACTGAGATCTGGTATGTGGCAGAATCTGAGCCCACATTTGATCCGGTCCACGGCACGGATCATCAGATCATAGAGAAGATGGATCTTGAGTACCGAATCGAAGTTAACAAATACAACGAGATCGTGGGTGGGGCGTGGATCTCCGAGAAGCGTCCGGATTTTATCTGGCAGAAATCCCGGGCCACAGAATTCACAGGACTCTTTTACTTATTACCAACTCTTTTAAACGATAACTAAGGAAGCAAAATGAAATCTGCACTTCTCCTCCTCGGGCTTCTTTTCTGTTACAGCTCCATTGCTGCTATCAATGAAGAATGGAAAGGCTTCTCAGCTCCCGAGATCATGGCCTCTGGCTTTAATCATGCGGTGGATGCTCTTCCTCTTGAAGGCACCATGCTCGGAAACCACACCCGTGGTTGGTCGGGTCATTACTGGCCAAGCCGTGAAGGCGGAGTGAATGTACGCTGGTACACTCTGGAAAAAGAAGGTTTTAAATACGCCTCCCCTACGAAGGCAGAAGTCATGAGCATGACTCTTGATCAAAGGGCGGGTCTTGCGGCCACGGAAAAATTTGATCTCTTCCTCGGTCGTTATGATTATCCCTTAAAAAACGAAGCCAAGGGCACGGCCGATAAGCACGCAAAAGACTGGGCCGGCATTTGTCACGGCTGGGCACCGGCCTCTTTACATCACGAAGAGCCTACGGCTAAGGTTATGACCAATCCAGATGGCATCCAGATCCCTTTTGGTTCTGCTGACATCAAGGCCCTTGTCTCCTACTATTACGCCTTTTATCACGAAGTCGAATCCACCCATCAGGTGGGACTTCGCTGCTACTTCGGAAGCTGGACCGGCGGAACGATGCGGGCCTGTGATGAAGACTTAAACGCGGGGGCCTTCCACATCATTATCACTAATAAACTTGGACTCAAGAAAGAAGGATTTCTGATGGACGTTGAGCGCTTCAACGAGGTCTGGAATCAGCCAGTGGTAGGCTATAAAACTAAAATTCTCGATATGTATCTTCCTCCAAAGAAGAAAGCGGCTAAATCCGCAGTACGCGAAATGAGAGTGTCGACCGAACTTTTCTATACGGATGAATCAAGCCCGGAGTGGAATGTGGTATACGGCACTCAAAACCAGGTCATCTCAAAGAAAGTTCTTCAGTACAGACTTGAGATCGATGCCATGGGAAAAATTGTGGGCGGGGTCTGGGAGTCCAAAGAGCGACCGGACTTTTTCTGGTATAAGGAAAAAGAAACCCAGTTCTCCGGGATCTTTGCAAGACTACCTGAATTGTTAAATGATTAAAAAACACAAAGGCCGGGAAACCGGCCTTTTTTATTTAAAGACAAAGTCCTTCACGCTTCATGCTCTTCACAAAGGCCTGGGCCTTATTCTTTGACTTCACAAACCAGGTCGCCCAGCGCTCTCCATCCCGGTAGAAGCTGATGAAGTTTGTCTTACGGCGCTTCTCAAAGCGCAGGATGCATTTTTTAGCAGGGATGGTCTCATTGCAAAGGCCCTCATCCTGAAGATTGATGAACTCTTCTCTTAAAGCCTCAGCTGTTGTTTCCTTGATAGTCATCTTTGAGAGAATCTCATGACCACGGCGAAACTCCATGACTTTAAGACCAATGGTGGTCCCGAGTTTTACTTCACAGTCCTGGGCGAAGGCCTGAGTGGAGAACAAAAAGAATAAAACAAAGAAGAGCTTCATTTCACAACCTAGAATTAGCAATTAATCTCGCCCTCATTCTATCGATTCTGAAGATTGGCTCCAGTCTTTAGGCCCAGGATTGTAAAACTGAAAAGACTGTCTAAGGAATAGACAGTCTTGTGATAATGATTCCTAGCACTTGGAAAGACTAGACCTTCGGGCTCATCTTACTTTGGAGCCACGGCACGACCATTGGAAGAAGGGAAATCCCGATCACTCCGAAGATCACGATGTGGAAATTTCTTTTCACGATGGGAAGATTCCCAAAAAAGTACCCGGCAAGAATGAAAGTGAAGACCCAGGCAATGGCCCCCATGACATTATAGAGAAGAAATTTTTTGTAATT
>CAZPFM010000090.1:0-7798 GCA_964585845.1 uncultured Bacteriovorax sp. | reverse complement strand
GGGACCCATCTATACGAGAGGGTGTACTCTATGGTGCCGTAACAAATGATCCCTCGGAATCAGGAAACTGGAAGAGGCGAGTGTACGCCCACCGGTTTATTAATAAGGCCTGGGTCCGGGAAAGCGAACCTCTGATTGAACCTCTCCCAGCTAACTTTACTTGGCTTGGACATTCTTATGGTCATCATTTTCTCGAAGTTTCAGGAAAGACTTATGTCTTTTATGAGAAAGTCACTGAGGAACGAGATGGCCTTCCCTGGAAGACGGAGCTCTTTGCCAAAAGACTTCTTAATCCTTTTCAAACCACTGGATCAGAGATCGAAGTCTTTCGGATCAGGCGGGACTATCCTCGGACTCGTCGGAGCTTTGGTGGAATTCTTGCGGAGGGACCAAGACCTTTTGAGTGGAAGGGAAGGTTCTATGTTTTCTTTAGTGGGGGAGACTATGCTTCCGATGATTATGGGATTCATCTCCTCCGTGCACAAAATCCACTGGGACCATACACTCCCGATCTCACAGAGAATGATCAGGATCTCTTCGACTATGGAGCAACGATGGAGAGGAAGTTTAAACTCACCTGGGGAGCGGCAAGGGCCGTGGCCTTTGAGTACGAGGGGAAGCTCTATTGTCTCTTCCATGGAATCCGGGATTTCGGAGTTCCCATTAAGCCACATAGAGATGTTTTTCTTGCTCAGCTTTTCATCAAAGGATCGAAGGTTGAGATTAAAGAGCTAGTAGAAAATACCATAGAGCCCTGATCGCAGCTCCTGAGTTGAGTGATCTTCGATAGACGATCCAGCGGGAGATCGGTTCACGACGGGTGCGGGCGCCTCGAAGAAGCTCACAGAAGTAAAGCTCCCAGAGAATTCATGAACCCCAGAAGTTGTTTTCACATAGGTGGGGTTGGTTTCGAAAAAGGGGAAGTCTTCTAAAGTAAGTTTCGATGTCGAGCACGCATAATCTCCTGCGCTGGCATTATTCACAATATAGCTTGTGATGAAGTTATCTCCATATTCGAGTTCAGGATTCCCGAAAAAAACGTCAAGCTGCATGGAAGGATTGAGATGGGCCATTGTCGTATCAGGCATTAGAACGAGGGGAGTAAGAGAACTTCC
This sequence comes from uncultured Bacteriovorax sp., assembly GCA_964585845.1. Classification (GTDB taxonomy): domain Bacteria; phylum Bdellovibrionota; class Bacteriovoracia; order Bacteriovoracales; family Bacteriovoracaceae; genus Peredibacter. The sequence goes on along the minus strand of CAZPFM010000090.1, from coordinate 6,683 downwards.
GTTCATCACTTGATCCTCACAGTTTGTTAAACCGTTAAGAGCCGGATCTTGGGCCTTGAAGTTTAAGACTCCACCGGAGATATTGCTCCCACCGAAATCAGCGCTTGTCATGCTGAGGAAGCCTTCGAGCTGAGTGGTTTGATACATGAGCTTATCGAAAGCGACGTTGAGATCGGGAAGAGAGTAGCTAAAGTTATAGACGTGTTGAGTGACCTTTGACTCCAGCCCTTGAGCGTCCCTGCCTATGAAACTCAAACAGAGGGAACTCGAAGCTCCCCCAATAGGTAGTGGTGAGGCGTAGGTGGAACCCGTAGTGGGATCACAGCAACTCCCTGAGCTGATGCAATAGGAAATACTTGCGGCGGTACTGCAGGAGAGTGACACGGATACGGGTGATGAATAGGTCCCTTCTCCCACGCTGGCGTTACAGATGAGATCATTTTTGCTGATGCTCCCTGTTCTGCCGACGGTTTCGACAGGAGTAGGTAGCGTATCAGTGGGATTTGAACCTGTGTTGCTGATGATCTGACGAGGGCCTGAATGTGTTTCTTCCTTATTATCCTTCAATGGATCCGGAATATTTGAATCGGAAGTTGAAACAGATTTTTTTCGGCGAGATTTTGTGGGTTCATCAAGAAGTTCGGAGTCTGAGTCGATGGAGCTTTGGTTGCTCACTCCCTCTTGAAGATCTTCCGCAAACCCACCCTCGAGGTTTTTGAATTTTTCTTTGTCCAGTTCTCGGGCCTCCGGAGCACTCGTGGAGCGGGAATAAGAACGTGCAGTGGATGCAGGTTTTCGATTCGAGTTGGTAAGCTTGGTGAGTTTCTCTTGACGCCTGACCTGGGCATCTTTGAGATCAAAAGAACTTATCTCTTCTGGTTCCGAATTATCTTGTAGGGAATTGAAGCCTATCCGTATGGAGAGCAAAATGATCAACGTGATAGATGTCAGGAGTAGGACATTCCTCATAAGCTTCTCATCGGCAGTTTTTGCCTTTCTCTTGAAGAAAGATCTGCCCGTCTCTGGATTATGGTTGGCTGTTTTTTCAAGAGCTTACCGATCAAAGCTCAGGGGCGTTAGAAACCTGCTAAATGTTTAAGATATTAGGAAATTAAGTCGATAGATTCCTCGTGAAATCAATCTTCGCACTCCCTTTTCTATTCCTTATTTCACTCAGTTCATACGCTGAGGTTCTCAGCTATTCAGGCCGACTGGTGAATGCTACGGGGATCCCTGTCACAGGCTCACCAAATCTCAAGTTTGATCTCGTCTACTCTGGAGATACCACAACGGTGATTTGTACGAAGACCGTTGCAACACCGCTTTCTAACGGTGTCTTTCATGTGAATCTGGATTTCACGACAGCTAATTGTGGAACGAAAACTCTTGTCGAAGTTCTAGGTGCAATTCCTGCGAGCGAGTCACTGATGTATCAGGTGACTGACATGACAAATTCCAGGGCCTACGGTTTTCAACCGCTTTCGACAGTACCGATGTCAATCATGTCTCAGATGGCAAAGACCATCGCTGACCATGGGGCTGCCGAAGGGCAGGTCTTAAAATGGAATGCGACGACGAAGAAATGGGTTCCAGGGGTGGCCTCGACTGCTACGGGAACACTGGTGGATCTCACCGCGGGGGCCGGGATCACCGTAGCTTCAGTTGATTCAGACACATATTCGGTAGCGATCACCAATGGGGGAGTGGGAACGACCCAGCTTGCGGACTCGGCAGTCACCTCAACTAAGATCGCCGATGGATCTATCGTCGACGCAGACATCGCTAATACAACGATCTCTTATGGAAAACTCAACCTCGCAAACGGTTCGATTCCTTCTGCGAAAGTGAGTGGACTCGATACATCCCTTTCAGGAAAAGAGCCCGTCATCACCCCAGGCACCACTGCTCAATACTGGCGAGGGGATAAGTCGTGGCAGGATTTTAATACGGCCGCAAGAGCTGCGGTTTCTGGTACAGCTCCCTTGTCTTATAATTCCGCCACGGGCGCTTTCGGACTAGGCGTTGTTCCGATTGCCAACGGAGGCACTGGTCGAAATACCTCAATCTTAAATTCCGTAGTCGTCACTGACGTTGCTGGAAACTATCAGTTCCATAGCTGTCCGGATGGGCAGGTGATCGTCTTCAACGGCGGAGCTCCGGGGTGTCTTCTCCCGAGCACGACCGATAATACGAAACTCCCTCTCGCAGGCGGAACCATGCTCGGTAATATCGACATGGGCGGATACAAAATAGATAATCTTCCTACACCGACCACTGGCCAGGAAGCGGCGACGAAGTCATATGTCGACAATGCTATTACCGGGTATGCAGGTGCCTGGGATGTGAATGGCGGAAATGTTTATCGATCGAGTGGAAACGTTGGGATTGGAACAGCAAATCCAGGCGCCATGCTTGATGTGGGCGAGAACGCTAATCCGGGAAGTCTGCGAATAACTCATTCTTCATCGGGAAATACGCCAAGCATTTTAAAGCTAGTAAACGGTCATAACCCCAACGGCAGCGGTGCACAGATTGATTTTAACTCCAACTTCACTACCACTGATGTATCGATAAGAGGATTTGCTCCTGGTGTGGCGTCAATTAATACGGCTGGTTCAGAAAGATTGAGAATCACTGAGACTGGGAGCGTGGGAATTGGCACGACTACCCCTAATGGCAAACTCGACGTTAAAGGCTCTATTGTTCTGTCCGGATCGACCTCAGGGTACGTAGGCTTTCAGGCACCGGCCACAGCTGGTCCCTTTATATGGACTCTTCCTGCCACTGACGGTACAAGCGGGCAGGTCCTGAGAACTGATGGAGCAGGGGTTTTAAGTTGGGTCAATGCGAACTCAAGTTCAATCACTGCTCTTACCGGAGATGTGACAGCTTCGGGATCGGGTTCTGTTGCGGCCACTATCTCCGTCGATGCGGTGAACTCGGCGAAGATCGCAGACGGCAGCATCGTCAATGCTGACATCGCGAACTCCACCATCACTTATGGAAAACTCGACCTCGCCGACGGATCGATCCCGGCCGCGAAGGTATCTGGTCTAGATACGGCCGCCCGGACCGCTCTTTCGGGAACGACTCCTATTAACTACGTTAGTTCCACCGGAGTGATTTCCCTTGATACCGTACCGGTTTCAAAAGGTGGGACGGGACTCACCTCATCCACCTCTGACTCCCTTGTGATCACCGGGAGCACAGGGAACTATCAGTTTCTTAACTGCTCTTCCGGAGAAGTAGTCACTTTCTCCGGTGCCGGTCCAGTGTGTGCTCCACTCGCAGATAGCTCCAAGCTCCCTCTGGCTGGTGGAACCATGACCGGTCAGATTGACATGAACTCATATAAGATTGTGGGTCTTGCGACTCCGACAAGTGGCCAGGATGCGGCCACGAAGAGTTATGTCGATTCAGTGACTGGTGCCATTAACTCCAATGACAAACTCCCACTTGCTGGTGGCACGATGACAGGTGCCATCGCCATGGGAACAAATAAGATTACTGGTCTGGGGGACCCGACCGTTGCCCAGGACGCCGCGACTAAGAACTACGTTGATGCTGGTGATGCGACAAGGCTTCCACTTGCAGGTGGCGCGATGACCGGTGCCATCGCCATGGGAACAAATAAGATCACAGGTCTCGGTGATCCGACGGCCGCTCAAGATGCTGCAACTAAGAACTACGTAGACTCTGCCCTCGCAGGTGCGGGGACACCGACCACGACGGATAATCTCACGGAAGGATCCACCAATCTCTACTTTAAGGACGATCGGGCGCGGGCCTCTCTTACAGGCACAGCTCCGATTAATTACAATAGCACTACTGGTGTAATCGCTTTAGATACAGTCTCCATCGCAAAAGGTGGTACTGGTCTAACCACGTCAGCAGCTAATTCAGTGATGACGACAACCGCGACTGGCGCTTATCAAAACACTGTCTGTGCTGACGGAGAGATCATTCAGTTCGATACGGCCCTTGGTGTGAAGTGTGGAACCCTTCCAAACGGCGTGGATAGTACCAAGCTTCCGCTGGCCGGTGGGACTATGACTGGTGCCATCGCCATGGGAACAAATAAGATCACTGGTCTTGGCGCACCAACGGCCGACACTGACGCGACAACGAAACTCTACGTGGACACTGCGGTCGGAGCGATTAACTCAAACGACAAGCTTCCGCTCGCTGGTGGAACTATGACTGGCGCGATTCTCATGGGGTCAAATCTTATCTCTGGTCTTGCTAATCCAGTTTCGGCTCAGGATGCGGCCACCAAGAACTACGTGGATACGGCCATCGCTGGGGCGGGAACTCCAACAACAACCGATGACCTGCCTGAAGGCTCAACAAATCTTTATTTTAATGATGCCCGCGCCAGAGCTTCGCTTTCTGGGACTGCTCCCATTGACTACAATAGCACCACGGGTGTGATCGCCCTTAATACCGTGCCGGTCTCTAAGGGTGGTACAGGGCTCACCACGACCTCTGCCAATACCATCATGACCACTGACTCCACGGGTGCTTTTAGTCTTCTTAACTGTACTCCTGGAAAGTATGTGACCTTTGATGCTGCTTTAGGTGTGATCTGTACGGATCTGCCAGCAACTGCTGATAGCTCAGATAAACTTCCTCTCGCCGGTGGAACCATGACTGGTGCCATCGCTATGGGAACAAATAAGATCACTGGCCTTGGCACACCTACGGCCGACACCGATGCGACAACGAAGCTCTATGTAGACACCGCAGTCGGTGCGATCAACTCAAATGATAAACTTCCTCTTGCTGGTGGCACGATGACGGGTGCCATTGCCATGGGAACAAGTAAGATCACTGGTCTTGGTGATCCGACAGCCGCTCAGGACGCCGCTACAAAGAACTATGTCGATACAGCGATCGCAGGGGCAGGGGTGGCCAGCGATACTGATAGTCTCCCTGAAGGCTCTACCAATCTTTATTTTTCCGACACCCGAGCGAGAGCCTCTCTCTCTGGTACAGCTCCGATTAATTACAATAGCACCACGGGTGTGATCGCTCTTGATACGGTTTCTATCGCAAAAGGTGGTACTGGCCTCACAACTTCTACTGCAAACGCAGTAATGACCACAGATGCGACAGGGGCCTATCAGAATACTGTGTGTACAGACGGCCAGATCCTCCAGTTCGACGCCGCTCTCGGTGTGAAGTGTGCGGCCCTTCCGAGTGGAGTAGACAACACAAAACTTCCCCTTGCTGGTGGAACGATGACGGGTGCCATTGCGATGGGATCTAATGCGATCACTGGTCTTGCTGATCCAACGGCTGCTCAGGATGCGGCCACTAAGAACTATGTGGATACGGCCATCGCTGGAGCAGGGACTCCGTCGACGACGGATGATCTCACGGAAGGAACAACGAATCTCTATTTTAATGATGCCCGCGCCAGAGCTTCACTTTCTGGAACAGCTCCGATCGATTACGATAGCGCAACCGGTGTGATTGCCCTAGATACGGTTCCTGTTTCTAAGGGTGGTACAGGGCTCACCACGACCTCTGCCAATACCATCATGACCACTGACTCCACGGGTGCTTTTAGTCTTCTTAACTGTACTCCTGGAAAGTATGTGACCTTTGATGCTGCTTTAGGTGTGATCTGTACGGATCTGCCAGCAACTGCTGATAGCTCAGATAAACTTCCTCTCGCCGGTGGAACCATGACTGGTGCCATCGCTATGGGAACAAATAAGATCACAGGCCTTGGTGACCCGACTCTTGCCCAGGATGCTGCAACTAAAAATTATGTCGACTCAGCTATTTCTGCAGGTGGTGCTTGGAGCGTGAATAATGGAAACGTCTACAGAACGACTGGCAACGTAGGAGTCGGGATAGCTACTCCAACTTACCCGTTGGACGTAGTGATTCCAAATGGTCAGTACATGGCCGCGCGATTCAAAGGAAGTAGCTGGAATGATTCTTTGGTTCAGATCGAAGCGGGAGCAAATCCCGGGAAAGTGGGTGTCACTTATGTTGTCCCTTCGACTACCGAATTTATGACGTTCCTGGACCCGTCCACAAATAAATTCTACTGGAATCCCGGCAGTAATATGAACTCACCTAGTCCAAACGCGATGGTAATGGACGTGCCAACAGGGAATATGGGAGTCGGTACTGCATCTCCAAATGGTAAATTTGATGTCAAAGGTTCCATTGTTATGTCTGGCGCCACCTCAGGATTCTCTGGCTTCAGAGTTCCAGCGGCGGCAGGCTCTACCATCTGGCAGCTTCCTGCGGCCGACGGTTCTTCCGGTCAAGTTCTCTCCACGAACGGGTCTGGAGTCTTAAGTTGGACCACTGCTGCCAGTGGTGGGACTGGAGACTTCAAGGCAGATGGTTCTGTCCCAATGACCGGTAACCTTAAGCTTAATCGTTTTATCACGGGTGGTAACAGTACTAATGTCATTGATACAGGATTGTCAGCAGGTAATAACTTTGACATCCGGTCCTCTGACTCCGACATTCGACTTCGCGCGATCAATAATAATAACTTGATCTTTATTACAAGTGCTCAGGAACGGATGCGGGTGAACATGTCCGGGAACGTTGGAATCGGCACTTCTTCTCCAAATGGAAAATTGGATGTTAATGGAACTTTAGTCATGACTGGTTCCGTATCTGGCTTTTCAGGATTCCAGGCAGCGGCCACTGCA
>CAZPFM010000089.1:0-7806 GCA_964585845.1 uncultured Bacteriovorax sp. | reverse complement strand
TGCATCTTCTCGAGTTTCTGCTGGAAATTCGAGATGATTTTACTCGTGTTCGCTTTGACGTGGTGATCTCGTTGATCCTGTGTCAGCTTAATATCATTAAGCTCAGCTTTTCGCTGCTGTTGGTAGAGCCTACTCTGTTGGTCGAGTTTACGGTCCGTGTACTCGACGATGTCGCTCACCTTCTGGTCCATCTGGTTTTTCAAAGAAGAGTTTTCGCGCTCTGCTTCGGAGAGACGGTTCTCGTAATTTTCTACCGTCATGTCCATAAGCTTCGCCATGTCCCGGCGCATCTCCATCATGTCTTCGATGTGTTTGCTGCTGGTCTTTTTGATATATTCGGCCTTGTCTTCATCGCTGATGCGCTTGAGTTCGGTCATGTTATTCTGAAGTCGCTCGTCCATCGCCTTCATTGAGGTTTGAAAGTGCTCTTTCAGATTTTCAAGTTTCGTATAGGATTTTTTCTTCTCAGTGTTGATGGTAGCGTGGAAATGATTTCTGTCTGCGATGTTCTGCTTTTCTTTTGCATCGATCTTATCCATCGCATTTTCGCGCTCGCTAGCAATAGCAATAAGTTTCTCAGATGTAATCTGGTTCTTGGTCTTCTGAAGATTGGCGGCATTCTTTGCACTCTGAGTACGAACATCTTCCTGATACAGCCCCTGCTCTTCTGCCAGGCGCTCTTCAAACTTCACCTTATCCTGTGCATTCCTGAAAGAAAGCTTTCGATTCTTAGCTTCCATTTGGGCCTGACCAGACAGGCCATGCTGCTTACGGATAACTTCGGTAAATTCAGGAGTGTCATGATCTCTTCGACGTCTATCATTTTCGATGCCACGAAGCTCATTAGCGTGAGAGCGACGAATCTTGGCCACCTGTTTAGCGTGCTCCCGATTTGTCTGAAGAGAGCTTGCACTCTGCTTCTCTGAAAGTTCAGCTGTTTTCTGACTATAGTCCTGGGCCAGAGCGCGGCTATGCTCGGTGTGATTCTTCTGAGCTTTGGAGAGCTTGGAGTCAATATACTCTCTATTCTGTGCTTTTTCGGCGTCATGAACTTCCTGCTGATTTTCCATCTCCGAACGAATCCGGTGAGAAAGTTCATTTTGCTTATGACGTTCATTCTTATAAATGTCGGCCACTTGATCTTCCTGGGCACGCACGAGCTGCTGGCGCTCCCGGTTGTACTGGTCTTTCAAGTCCGAGCCTGTGTGCTGAACACGATTAGCGTATTCTTTTATGCTTTTATCATGAGTTTCATTCTGGGCTTCAATATTGCGATTGTAGCGACTTTTATTCGTTTCCTGGACGTCACTGTGATTTCTTTTTTCAGCATCAAAGGCTTTCTTATAGCTATCTTTAATGTCAGTGAGGCGCTGGTCAAAGTCCTTTCTTTTTTTGATGGACTCTTCCTGAAACTCGGATTTTTGTTTGTCGATTTTTTCGTTGAAGTACTCGGCTTCTCGGTTCATGGACTTTGAAGAGTTCTCTTTGATATCAAAAATACTCTTCCGGTAGCTCTGCTCGAGATCGGCTCGGTCTTGAATGTGATTTTCTTTCTGCTTTTCCTGGACGTGCTTATGAGTTTCTTCCATGTCCGCAACGCGTTTTTCATGGGCCTTGGTATTCTGCGAGAGAGCATCCCGCATAAATTCGCGTTCACGAGCTAAGGTCTTAGTGTAATCGACTCCATTCATGGTTCTTCCTCATAAGGGGGGCCACTTCCTGTGCCCTACCCGAAATTATAGCAGTCGGGCAGAAACAAAAAACCCAGGGTAAATCTTGCTGATTTAACCCTGGGTTGCTCTAAAACCGTGAATTTAAGTCGACTAATTCAGCTCTTCATCGATGATTTCTGAGAAGACTTCGACCGGCTGGGCGCCGTTGATGAGCTGACCATTGATGAAAAAGGTCGGTGTGGATTTTACGCCCACCTTTCTGCCCTCTTCCATAGAGGCCTGAACCTGCGAAAGATATTTGTTCTCGGCAAGGCACTTCTCAAACTGATCCATCTTCGCCCCTGCTTTCTTCGCAAGATTCTTGAGTCCATTTTCATCCAGACTATCCTGGTTAGCGAACATGGAATCGTGGAGCTTCCAGAAAAGGTCTGAGCTCTGCTCATTGGCGCAAAGTCCTGCTACAGCGGCTTTCTCTGCGTGATTATGGAACGGAAGAGGAAAGTTTTTAAAGGCCACTTTGATTTTCTTTCCATACTTCTGCTTAAGCTTATTGATGATGTCAGCACCCTTAGCACAGAATGGACACTGAAAATCAGAGAACTCAATGATGGTGACTTTAGCATCTTTCCCGCCAGTCACAGGAGCATCCCCGACTTCAACCGGGAAAGTTGGACGGCGTGGCTTCTTAATGAAAACTTCCACTGGAGTCTTCTTGGTCTGCTCTGCCAGCCACTTATCAACAGCTTCTTTCTTGCGCTCCATCTCAAGGTAACCCTTGATCTTCTCCCGCACCTGAGGATTGATGTGTTCAGCAGGAATGTTCTGATCCTTAATGAAGGCTTCAATTTCCTTATCAGTGATCTTCACATTACTCGTGACGAATTTTTCGAGGTACTGATCATTGGAGAGATCCTTTTTTCGTGGATCCCGCTCCATGAATTTTTGAACGAGAATGCTCTTGAGACGATTGAATTTAATTTCAAAAACCTTTGATTCCGCTTCAAAAAGCTCAGACTCAATCCCGTCCTGAAGCTCTTGCTGAGTGATGGTCATGTCACCGACCTTGGCCGCCACACCCTCTTGAGCAGGTTTAAAAAGGTAACTCGGTTTACTGTTTCCTTCTGAGCAAGCACTTAGAACAAAAAGAACCATGAGAAGGAAGCAATTGATTGCCTTCATAGTAATATCTCCTATTTTTTTATTGGCATGATCATAGCCCAAGCCGGTCTAAAATAAAACGAAGCTTAATGCTCGGCTAATTCAGATGCTGCAGAAATTGCTGGTACTTAGGATGCGACAAAAGTTGATCATGATTCCCCATCCCGATTGTTCTGCCCTGGTCCATAAGAAGAAGGTGATCGGCCTTCAAGATGGTTTCTAATCGATGGGTCACAATGATGGTGAGAGAGCGAGTTTGAAAAAAGCGCAGAAGATCCCGCAGGGCCGTCTCGAGTTCTGAATCAAGACCACTTGAAAGCTCATCCATGAGGATGATGGGCTTTTTAAGGTAGAGTGCCCGAAGACCAGAAAGAAGCTGCTTCTGACCAAGCGAGAGCTCCTTTGGAGAAATCGTCTCCGTGGGAAATTTCCCCCAGCGACGCAGATAAGGAATCGACGAAACTGCCTGATCCCAGAAAGCGTCGAAACCCTCATCTGCTCCTAAAGTGACGTTAAACTTTAAGGTTTCCGTAAACACATGCGAATCCTGGGAAACTAAACTCACATAAGAAGAGAAGCTTCGGATTTCTTTTTCCTGTTCGGGATGAATCTTTAAGTGATCCAGCTCGATGAGACCTTTAAAGCCCTGGTATTGACCCGAGAGAAGTCTTAAAAGAGTCGACTTCCCACAACCCGATTCACCGATAATCCCGAGGATCTCGCCTTTTTTAAGACTAAAAGCGATGTCATGAAGAGCAAACCCTTGTTCATACTGAAACTTATCAAGAGTGAAATTCAATAACTCCACGTCATGACCAGCGGTGGAAAGAAGATCAAATTTCTCGTTCCCATAGCTCTCCGTGAACTGATGAATCCGCAGAAGACCGGCCCTCGCCCGCTGAAGAACACTGATCTTAGAGGCCACATCCTTAATAGGTGTGATGGAGCGCTGGATGAGATCAATCAAGGCCGCAAGGATCGCTACTTCGACAATCTGGGCATAAGGCACCACCAGCATCATGAGGGCGACTAAGATGGGATAAAGAGACTCAGCGGCTGAATAATATCCGGCATCCCAGATATTGGCGTGAAGCTGCTTATCCAGAAACTCTTCAAAAATCTTTCTCCCTCTGGATGAGGCGTAATTGCGGTTAGGAGAAAAGAATAATTCCTTTAATCCGGAGGTCAGATCCGTCACAACTCGCGCCATAAGTCCTGTGATGCGCCGGACATCCATGAAGATAATCCCCATGAACTTACTTCCCTTGACGAGAAGAAAACAGGCAAAGACCTCGGCGATAAAGAGTGCCCAGCCCGTGGAGGAGTTCAGGCGAAGGAAACTGATAAGACATGATCCGATGAAAATGAGATCAATGAAGATGGTGAAACTCCCTGAGCTCACGATCTCCCGGACTGCATCAGTATCGTTCATCAGACGGGCCAGGACCTCCCCCATGGGATAATCATCCTGAGTGCTCGCTCCCTTACGTTTTTTAAAAGGCGCTTTAATCCAGAGAGAAAAACAGCGTCGTCTCACATCTCCTAAGAGAACCTGGATATAGCGCTGGCTTGCGAGCTGGAAGAGGAATCGGTTGAGGTATTCGGCAACGAAGATGATAACCAGAACCTTGAGTCTTTCCTGAAACAGAACCTCACTCTCAAGAGAATCATAAAAGCCAGTGATGTACTGAGGTGTCAGATATCCCGTCACCGCTGAAACGGCGACATTAAAGAAAATGAAAATGATGAGGTAGACCTCTGACTTAAGCCAGAGGAATCCCCAATGACTGTTCTTTAAAGAAGTCTGCAACTTTCTTATCCTTCAGGGCAATACTGACCGGCCCCTTCGATTCAATTCCATGTTCAAGAGAGACATAAACCACATCATCACAGAGACGGATTGTTGTAAGACGATGGCTGGAGATGATGAATGTTATTTCCTTAGCATCGTTATCATTTTTCAAATCATCGATGATTCTTCTCTCCAGGATGATATCCACAGAAGAGAATGGATCATCCCAGATCAGGGTATCTGCACCAGAAAGGAGGGATCTCACAAGTGCGACCCGCTTCATCTGTCCACCGGAAAGACGCTTGCCGTTCTCTCCTACTTCGAGATTTAAAACTTCATCAAGTGAGTTGGCCAATGAATCAAGCTGAAAGATTTTTAAGTATCTTTTCGCTTTTTGAAGATGCTCATCCGTGGGAGCGACACCCAAGAAGAGATTCTCTGCCACCGTATCATTAAAAAGATAAGGCTCTTGCTGAACCATCGACACCTTATGACCCTGGAGGATGAGAGTTGTAGCAAGCTTCTTTAGAAGATAGCTTTTTCCACTCCCTGTCTCGCCGATATAGGCCGTCCAATTTCCAATGGCCAGTTCCAAGGCTTGAGGCTTTCCCCAGAAATCCAGAGTCAGACCAAAGCGCCGCTCATCCCGGTTAATGGGAAGCATGCGCAGTTTTTTCTCCTCTTCGTTTTCCTCAACCAGAGTGGAGTTAAGATCCTTGACTCTTTTCCAGGCGGCCAGTCCCTGGGACATGACGACGGCCACCCAGGACATGAAGGCCACAGGCTCGATAAAAAGATAAAGAAAGCCTGAGAAGAAAACAAGATCCGAAGGTCCACCACCTCTTGCTCGGATAATAAGGGCCGCCCAGATAAGAGAAGCACCCGTGGCAAGCTTAATATAGGATCCACCGGTGACAGCGAGAAGAATGGAGGATTTAAAAAAGAGTGTGAGTTCCTGACTTGAGAGCCGTAAAAATCCCTGAATGAAATTTTCTTCTTTATGAAAATTCTTAATCGTTTGCTTGGCCTCGTAGGATTCGATGATGTACTGCTGGACCTCACCCTTCTTTTCCAGAATTTTTTTAAAGTAAACCCGGTTGATGAAACTCACGATGGTAAAAACCAGGACACTTGAAAAAAGAGGTGTGAAGGCAGGCCAGAGGTAAGCGTCGGTCTCGCTCACCTTAGGAATCAAGACCCAGCCAGCGATCACGAGGTTTCCGATCTGCAAGAGTCCAAATCCTACAAATGCGCGCAGATTATTCACATCATCAAAGAGGACCTGAAAGATCTGACCCTGATTATGCTTTCCCTCGTAGCGAGTCGAGGGAATGCTTTCAAGCTTCTCCAGGATCTCCATCCTGAGAAACTTTTGCTGCATCCGAGCGGGATAGAAGAACAGAAGGCGGGAGAGGGTGCGGAAGATAAGAATTCCCACAGCAAGCCCCACGAAGATCCAAACCGAGATCTCTGAGAGTCGCCCTTCTCCGAGGTATTCAGTGAGCTGACGGATCTTTTCCGGAATAAGGGCCTGAAGGTTCTGGAGCACAAATAGGGAGAGGAAAGCACCAACGTAGTACCATTTGAATTCAAAAGCGTGGTGAAAGAGCCATTTATGGAAAGGCCTGTGTAAGCGAGATGACATGGAAGGCAAAAATACCTTATTTTCAGAGTAAAGTCATGGAGATTAAAATAGACCAAAGGAACAATCCATGGACATTTTTCGTATACAAGGCAAAAGAAAACTTTCTGGTCAGGTGACCATCAGTGGCTCAAAAAATGCGGCCCTTCCTATCATGTGTTCCTCACTTCTAACCGCCAAGCCTCTCAGGCTCAAAAATGTTCCCGATCTTCAGGACGTAAAATTCATGGGAAAGATTCTCGAGCACATGGGTGCGAGTGTCTCTTTTGGCAAATCCACCTGTGAGATCACTGCGGAAAACATCACTCCGGAAGCTGATTACGATCTTGTCAGAAAAATGCGCGCCAGTATTTTGGTTCTCGGTCCTACCCTTGCTCGCTATGGAGAGGCCAAAGTCAGCCTCCCCGGTGGTTGTGCCATCGGTGCTCGTCCCGTCGACATGCACCTAAAAGGCCTGGAGAGGTTGGGCGCCAAGATTGAAATAGAACAGGGCTATGTCTTTGCCTCTGCAGATCGCCTTCAAGGCAATAAAATCGATCTCCCCTTTCCCAGTGTGGGAGCCACGGAAAATCTTCTCATGGCGAGTACCCTTGCTAGAGGTGAAACCCTCATCACCAATTGCGCCAAAGAGCCAGAGATCATCGACCTTGCCCGCTGTCTTAGGGTAATGGGAGCGAAGATTGAGGGCGAGGGAACAAGTGAGATAAAGATTCAAGGTATGGATGAACTTCATGGGGGGGATCATTCCATCATGGCAGATCGAATTGAAGCGGCGACTTTTCTCATGATCGCTGCCACTAACGATGGGGACATTTCCCTCTCTCCCTTTGATCCCTGGATCCTCCAGAGTGTGGAAGAAACTTTGAAACAAATCGGGATCGAAGTTATTCACACCGAGGACGCTGTCAGAATTAGAAAAACACTTCCCTTAAAAAGCGTAAATGTCATGACTGAACCCTTTCCGGGGTTCCCCACGGACGTTCAGGCCCAGCTCATGACCCTTCTTTGCCTCGCTGAAGGAGAATCTGTCATCGAAGAGAAGATCTTTGAAAACCGCTTCATGCATGTACCAGAACTTAATCGTCTCGGTGCGGACATCCGCATCTCCGGCAACTCCGCCCTCGTGAGTGGTGGGCGAAAATTCATCGGGGCCCCAGTCATGGCGACGGATCTTCGGGCCAGTGCGAGCCTCGTGATGGCGGCCCTCGCCGCTGAAGGCGAGTCCATCATCCACCGGGTCTATCACATTGATCGAGGCTATGAGGCCATAGAGAAAAAACTCTCGGCCCTCGGCGCCGCTATAAAGCGTGAAGATCAATGATCCAAGAATTAAGAGAGCTGGGCTTTCAAGGAGAGATTAAAGAGAACTTTCTCACAAGATCCAAGACCTCCTACCGGATCGGAGGCATCGCTCCTTTTTTCATCTGCCCCAAGAGTCTCGCTGATCTCATGGCCATGGCCGAACTTCACAAAAAGCAAAACTTCCCCTTTCTTGTTATCGGAAAGGGATCCAATCTGCTTATGGGAGATGGCCCACTGGC
>CAZPFM010000088.1:0-7895 GCA_964585845.1 uncultured Bacteriovorax sp. | reverse complement strand
ACTCTCTTTAACTTGTTCCGGATTTTCCTGATAGAGCTTCTGGATATGATTCAGGAGCTCCATAAATGAAGGCATTCCTTGTTTAGACTCTTTCGGGAAATAGGTGCCCGTAAAAAAGACTCTCCCCTCCGGGGTCAGGAAAACAGTCAGAGGCCAGCCCCCCCGTCCCGTCATCAGTGAGCAAGCCGTTTGGTAGTACTGATCCACATCCGGGTATTCTTCCCGGTCTACTTTAATAGAGACAAAGTTCTCATTGAGATACTTAGCCGTCGTTTCATCCTCGAAAGACTCGTGGGCCATGACATGGCACCAGTGGCACGAAGAATAACCAATCGACAGAAATATGAGCTTATTTAGTTCTCGTGCTTTTTTAAGAGCTTGCTCCCCATAGGGCCACCAGTGGATAGGATTTTCAGCATGTTGCTGAAGGTAGAGTGACTTCTCCAAATGCAATTTATTTTCGCTCATAATACCTCGGAATTTGGTCAAACCTGAGAGGGTGTTAGTGTAATTGCCATCAATCTTCAATGGTTTATGAAGAAGGGTCAAGGCAATTTGCCTTTTAAAAATGACAAGGATATAAGGCGGGAAGCATGGAACAAACGACGACAGAAGCCCTAGCTATTAAAGCAAAGGCAAGTTCGGCGGAAGACAAGCCTAGAAATGAATTCTTAAGCTTAATCTTCTCCACTTACAAAATTCCGCTCTTCTCTTTACTCATCTTTGGTATGTTTGCGGCGCGAGCCCTATACCCTGAAACCTTCCAGTTCGCCTTTAAGCGTCAGAAGAGCTATCGCTTCAAGTCTGACTCTCTGGGCTTTTTTATTGGGGATATCAGCTTCTTTGCTAATGCCTCTTATGAAGAAGCTGAAACACATATTGTAGAACTCTTTCCCCCCCACCTTCAGAAGAAAGTGAAGCGGGTTGTCCGGCCAGTTCTGATTCTATCGGAAAAGTACCAGGTTGATCCTTTCTGGGTTCTCTCTCTTATGTGGACTGAAAGTCATTTTAAACTCGAGTCTATTTCTAAGGCTGGTGCGCGAGGACTGATGCAGGTCATGCCGCCAACTTATATGGAGACTCTGGCCGAAATGAAAGGGAAGGGGATCTTCCTTGAATCTGATCGTGGTGAAGAATATCTTCGTTACCACTACGGCCAGGCGCTTCACGAGCTTGGCTATTCCCGACTTGTTGGAAAACTTAGAAATATGGAAGTTGGTATTTATTATCTCAAGGGTCTTCTCGACTCCTTTAATGGTAACCATCACTACGCCACCGTGGCCTACAACATGGGACCTTATTGGACGAAGAGTCGATTGAGAAATAATTTGCCAGTGGGGACCAAGAATCATTACCTTAATAAGGTCCTGAAAAATTATTACCATATTACTAAAACATTGAGCCAAACTTCCAATGTCACCTTCATCCCTCGTATCTGATTTAGCCCAACTCAGGGAAGCCCTGGCCCAGACGAATTCTGAGTTTATCCTGACTCTCGAAGAGCGGCGAAAGCTGTGTCTTCAGATTCAAACTCTTAAAGATAGATCTGGGGTCAGCCACTATGACCCTGAACAGGAAAAAAGAATTTTTTCTCAGGGGAGTACCCAGCTTAAAAAACTTTCCTTAAAAGAACTCCTCGCCTTTTCTCTTGTGATGGAAGACCAGGCCCAGGCGATGGCGCCGGGGACTTATCCAGCCTGGAGCAGCCGGGTGCATCTTAAAGAGTCTCAGGGAGATCTCTTTGAACTTATTAATCCATTACTTTTAAAGATCGTTAAACCTGAGGCTTTCCGGCGCCTCACTCTCGAGAGCGATTACGTTTTTTTAAACGACTTCTGATTGCCACTAGAACAACCCTAAACTATGATTTTGTCTTATGAAAAAGGACCAAGTCATAGCCCTCGATGGCCCCTCAGGAAGTGGTAAATCCACCGTTGCTAAGACCATCGCAGCAAGGCTCGGACTCATCTACATCGACACCGGTGCTATGTTCAGGGCCGTCGCCTACGCTTTCCAGCACATGAAAATTGACTTCACGAAGGCAAAACTCACTCCCGAAGAAGATGCCCTCATCGAAAGCTTCTTCCAAGGGCACAAGTTTCAGTTTGCTCCTGCCCCCGGTGTCCTCATTCAACTTGATAATCTCAATCTCACCGATGTCATCCGTGAACACCATGTTTCCCGGCTGGCCTCCCAGGTTTCAAAATTTAAAGTGGTGAGGGATTTCCTTGCTAACTGGCAGAGAAGCATCGTGAAAGATCGCCCTGCGATCCTCGATGGGCGAGATATCGGTACCGTGATTTTCCCCAATGCTCTTCTCAAGGTCTATCTCACCGCCTCTTCCGAAGAGAGGGCCCAGAGAAGATTAGAAGAACTCAAGGAGAGAGGGCAGGAAGACGTGAACTATGATCTCGTCCTGGCCGACATCAAGGAGCGGGATCATCAGGACATGAATAGGGAAATTGCCCCTCTTAAAAAAGCCCATGACGGAGTCGAAGTTGACTCCACCGGAAAAAACATCGACCAAATTGTTGAAGAAATCATCGCCCTCTGGAATGACAGGAATAAGACTCAATGAATCTCACTCAAGAAAGCTTTAATAAAATCATATCTCAATTCTCTTCCCTTAAACCCATTCTCGTTCTTGGGGATCTGGGTGTGGATAAATACACCTTTGGTGAAGTGAAGAGGATTTCTCCTGAAGCTCCGGTACCTGTCCTTGAGGTTTCAAAGGAATGGAATAAGCTGGGTCTTGCGGCCAACGTTTCCGATAACCTTATGAGTCTGGAAGTGGCTTCCACTCTTTGTGGAGTCATTGGAGATGATCAGAGAGCTAGTCTGGTAGAGCATCTTCTGGAAGAGCGGGGTCTTAAGACTTGGGGACTCATCCGGGATCCTTCCCGTCACACGACCTATAAAGAGCGCGTGACTACAGCGACTCAGCAGATCTGTCGGGTGGATTATGAAACCAAAGACTTTATCGATGATCAGACATTTGGAAGAGTGGTCTCCCGGATTGACGGCTTTTCCGCTGATCACTCAGGACTCATCATCGAAGATTACGGCAAGGGTCTCTTTAGCGAAAAACTCTGCCAGCGAGTTATCTCTTCATTTAAAGAAAGAGGACTTATAACTGCGGTGGATCCATCACGTTCGACTCCGCCGGCCTGGTATAAAGGAGCGACACTTTTAAAGCCCAATAAACTAGAGTCTCACATGATGGTAGAGGCCCTGGGATACTTTAAAGAAAGAAAGCTCGAAACCATCGCCCAGATCCTGGTGGATAAATTAAACCTCGAAAAAATTATCATCACTTTAGGACCTGATGGGATGGCGATGCTGGATACAAAACTTGGTCCGGAGCTTCGGATTATCCCGACTGCGGCCAATGAAGTCTTCGATGTCTCAGGAGCAGGGGATACGGCCATTGCGGCCATCACTTCGGCCCTTCTCACAGGTGCAAGCCTTGAGGAAGCGGCTTGGGTTGGAAACTGTGCTGCCGGAGTCGTGGTTAAAAAGCGCGGAACGGCCCTTTGCTCGATGGATGAGCTCAAAGAGTATTTCCAGAACCTCCGCAAA
Organism: uncultured Bacteriovorax sp.; assembly: GCA_964585845.1. GTDB lineage: Bacteria > Bdellovibrionota > Bacteriovoracia > Bacteriovoracales > Bacteriovoracaceae > Peredibacter. The sequence goes on along the minus strand of CAZPFM010000088.1, from coordinate 4,316 downwards.
ATCATGCACTGATGCTCAAAACCATTCCCACTTCTTCTGGTTTGCTGTTTGCTTCGTTTCTTTATCGTTCGGATAAGCACCTTCCAGAAGATCTTAAAAGCCTCTGGAGCTCTCAGTTCGGCAATTTTAACGAGATGGTTCCAAAGCAAAATCCTCTTTTTACCTATTACGAAAAAGAGATGGGCTCACCGCTATCTCGTTTTCTCCTGATCTCTGAAAATTCCTTCCCAAGAGATTCTCTTCTTCAGGGAAAACTTACTTCCATGGAATGGGAAGCGGCTCACTCTCATGAAGGAAAGAGGTCACTTAATGTTGATATTGGATTTTTGAGCCCGGAGAACTTTATCCTGGCGACCACTAAGAATTATTCCCACCGGGTTTATCTCGCTCAAGATATCTTTGCTGATCTCACCTTTCAGTTTCAAGGGGGAAGTTTTAAACCTCTTCCCTGGACCTATCCGGATTATCTTGATGAAGAGAAGATAAGCTTTTTAACCCGCGAGCGGCTCCGACTCCTGGCCCGACCGAGCGCCTAGCGGCGCGCGTAATTCTTTTCATTTAGCCCCCCCCTTGCTAATCTTTCTTGAACTTTTTCCCAAGGATTTATCATGCAAGTTCTCGAAAACCTCGTGAGTCAATTCACCGAGGAGCTTAAAGGTATCGCGAAGACCGCTGATCTTCTGAACCTCAAGGCCAAATACATCGGAAAGCAGGGGCCTCTTTCAGAAGTCATGAAGGGCCTAAAGGATGCCACCGTTGAAGAAAAAAAACGTATTGGCTCCCTCGCCAACGAAGTCAAAACTTCCATCGAAGCCCTGGTCTCTCAGAAAATGCAGGAGCTTGAGATCGCGGAGATTAACTCGAGTCTTGAAAAACAGAAGATCGATATCTCCCTCACGGATTCAGTCCTTGATAAAGGACTGGAAGCTGCGGGACTTCACCCGGTTGCGATCATTCAGCAGGAGATCGAAGACATTTTCATTTCCATGGGATTTGAAGTTCTCGATGGGCCGCATATCGAAGATGAGTATCATAATTTTGAGGCCCTCAATATTCCTGACACCCATCCAGCGCGAGACATGCAGGACACCTTCTGGTTTGCTGATAAAAAGCATCTTCTTCGGACTCACACCTCCACCATTCAGGTAAGAGGAATGAAAGAGAGAAAGCCTCCTTTCCGCTTCGTAGGTCCTGGTAAGGTTTTCCGTTGCGAGCGCACAGACGCCTCTCACGAGATGGTCTTCCATCAGCTGGAAGGAATGATGGTGGGGGAGAATGTTTCCGTCGGAAACCTTATCTACTTCATGAAAACTCTTCTCACTCAGATCTTTAAAAAAGAGGTCGAAGTTCGCCTACGACCTGGGTTTTTCCCATTCGTTGAGCCAGGCTTTGAGCTGGATATCAAATGCCTCATCTGTAGCGGCAAGGGATGCTCTGTATGTAAGCAAGTCGGTTGGGTGGAACTCCTCCCATGCGGGATGGTTCACCCCAATGTCTTAAAACACGGTGGAATTGATCCGGAAAAACACTCCGGTTTCGCCTTCGGTCTGGGTCTCGATCGCCTCGTGATGATGAGATACGGAATCGATGACATCCGTCATCTGCACTCTGGAGATCTTCGCTTCAACTCTCAATTTAAAACTTTCTAGGATCAACATGCTTATTTCTCTTAATTGGATCAAAGACTTCGTTTCTCTCCCGGATATGGCACCAAAGGAGCTGGCTTCAAAGTTCACTCTTTCCACGGCCGAGGTCGAGGATGTGGTCGTTAAAGGCGAATCCCTCAAACCCATTCTCTGCGTTGAGATTAAATCTCTTAAGCCTCATCCGGACTCTGATAAACTCAACCTCGTGACCTTTGATATCGGGGGAGGGAAAACAAAGGAAGTGGTCTGCGGAGCCCCTAATCTTGCTCCCGGACAGAAAGTACCCTTTGCTCCGATCGGAACCACTCTTCCTAACGGAATGACTCTTGAGCCGAAGAAAATCCGCGGGATTCTTTCCGATGGCATGCTCTGCTCAGAAACAGAACTGGGTCTTGGGGAAGGGAAGGCTGGACTCATGAAACTTGGTGAGGATGCCACACCAGGAACTCCTCTCATCGATTACTTAAAACTTGATACCGATATCATCCTGGACGTGGACAATAAGTCCCTGACCCACAGACCAGATCTCTGGGGTTATCTGGGACTTGCCCGGGAGTTTGCGGCCTCTCACAAACTTGCTCTCAAAAATCCTTATGATTCTCAGTGGGCCCAAAAGATAGAAGGCAAATTCACGACTGAAAAGTCTCCTGTGACCTTTGAAGTTGACCCAAGCTCATCCTGCCTCACCTATATGGGAGTCTCCCTGGAAGGAATCAAGATGGGGAAAACTCCTGACTGGATGAAAAACCGTCTGGAGAGTGCAGGCCTTCGCTCCATTAACCTCATCGTGGACATCAGTAACTATGTCATGGTGGAGCTGGGGATTCCGAATCACGTTTTTGACCGGGAATCAATCAAGGGCGGAAAGCTCAAGATCTCCCGGCTAGGGAAAGAAGAAGTCTTCAAGACCCTTGATGAAGTCGACAGAAAGCTCATCGCTTCTGACACTGTGATCGCTGATTCTGAGAGACCACTTGTTCTTGCAGGAATTATGGGAGGACTCAATTCCGGTGTGACTGAAGCCACTTCAAAAATTTTCATCGAGGTCGCTAACTGGGAAGCCCCGGAAGTTAGAAAGACTTCCGTCCGCCTTGGTCTTCGAACAGACTCTTCCCAGCGCTATGAAAAGACCCTGGACTCAAACCTCTGCCACAGAACCCTTCTCCGCATGGTTGAGCTTATCACTGAGCTCTGTCCTGGTTCTAAAGTTGTGGGGGGAGTGGAGTCCTATAGAGCAGAGGATAAAATCGCTAAAGACATTGAAATAAAAATTTCTCAAGGTGAGATTACTCAGGCGCTGGGGATGGAAGTTTCTTCAGAGACTATCCAGGACATCTTCGAGCGGCTCGATTTCAAAGTGAGTCTCAGTGGAAGTGATTTCACCGTTGTCGTCCCAAGCTTTCGAACCACTAAGGACATTAGTCAGAAGGCCGACCTGATTGAAGAAATCGGACGGATGATTGGTTATGACAATATAACTCCTGTCTCTCCGCTTTTGCCGGTAAGACCTATTCGTCTTTCAGAGGCAAAGAAATTTCATCGTAAGGTTCAGGACTTCCTCGTTTATGAGGCCCGCGCTCTTCAGGTTATGACTTATCCTCTGACTGGCAAAGACCTCCTTAAAGAAGCCCTCTGGCCTGAAGAGAATGGTGATCTTGTGCTTGTGAACTCCCTTTCAGTTGAACACGATCGGATGCGACCTTCTCTTATCCCTTCTGCTCTGGAGATGGCTTCTCTGAATCAAAAGCATTTTGATGAATTTAGTTTCTTTGAAATCGGAAGAAGCTATCAAGGCTTTGAAAATGAGCGCTCGCAAATTCTCATCGGACTTTATTCCAAAGAGAAGAGCCGATTTGTGGAACTTGAAAACATCGTGGAAAAGCTTCTGGCGACCATGAACCTCAACTTCAATCTCACAGGTCCTAGTGAGAAGTTCACCAATCCTCTCTTCCCGAAGAGCTGGGGTGGAATCCATCCTCACGAGTATCAGAACATTCAGATCATGGGAAAATTCCTCGGAGGAATTAATACTGTTCATCCTCTCGTTCTAAGAAATTTTAAAATGAAAGGACATCTCTCATTAGCAGTTATCGATATTACCGATCTCGAAGGAAGAGAGATGAAGGATAAGACAAAGTACACTCCGCTCTCGAAGTTTCCTTCTTCAAGCTTTGATATCACTGTCGTTGTTCCTACGAAGGAGCCAGCAGCAGCACCTCTTGCGGCCTTAAACTCTGTGAAAGCGAAAGAATTGAAGTCCAAGAAGATCGTGGACCTCTTTAAGATCAATGATGAGCAAATGGCAGTCACTTTAAGGGCCGTTTTTGAAGATCCTGAGAAAACTTTGTCGCCTGAAACGATCAAGGATATGGAACAAAAAATCGTTCAAGTGCTGGAAAAAGCAGGGTTTCCTCTTAGGGGCTAGGACATTTTTCAGGGCTCTTCAAGGAGCCCTGAAAAAATTTTAAATTAAAATCTAAAACCGCTTGACGATTGTGACGAAGATAACTAAACTCCCAAAACACTTCTGAACGAAATTAAGTTCTAACAGTTTTCAAGGCTGAGTTCACACTCTTGCTCAGAAGTTTGCTCTTTGAAATTCGAATAATTTATTTAAAATTTTGGATCCTTCGGGATTCAAGATGAGATGAGAAAGTATCCCGTTCAATT
>CAZPFM010000087.1:0-7897 GCA_964585845.1 uncultured Bacteriovorax sp. | reverse complement strand
ATATTTGCTGCAACTGGAGCATCATCGATAGGAAGAATGACAAGGGAAGCAGAGGCAGTGTTGGAGATGGCTGCATTTGCTGTGACGGTGTAGCCGAAGCTCGCCGACCCATAATAATCGGCCGTACCGGTGACTCCCACAGTACAGACACCGAGACCATCGCAGGAGCAGGCCTGAGTGACAGTCACATTAGAAGGCGTAGAAACTGCACAAGCCGAGGCGAGATCCCCATTACTATCTGTGTAAGAGAGAGTGATGACTGACTGGATGTCCTCATTAAATGAAGCGGGTGAAATATTGTCCGCCACCGGCGCATCGTCGAGGTCATTGATGGTGAAGTTTGCGGTAGAGATATTAGAGGTGGCGCTGTTAGCGGTCACGGAGAAGTCAAAACTTGCGGCCCCTGCGTAATTAAGGGTGCCCGTGACTCCCACTGTACATGTACCTGCGGCGCAAGCACAGGCCTGAGTCACAGTCACGTTATTGAGGTTACTGATCGCACAGCTTGTGGCCTGATCATTTTCAACATCGGCATAAGGAAGAGTGATCACACTCTGGGTGTTCTCATCGAAGGCCGGTGGATTAAAATTGGAAGTAGAGGGAGCATCGTCCACGGCGGTAATACTTAAGGTCGCCGTCGCCATATTGGAGTTGGCACCTGTATTCACGGTGTAACCAAAGCCCGCGCCACCATTATAGTTCGTCGTTCCTGTCACTCCCACAGTACAGACTCCAGTGGCGCAAGCACAGGCCTGAGAGACCGTCACATTTGTCGGTGAAGCGATGGCGCAACTCACGGCCTGGTCTCCATCCGCGTCTGTGTAGGAGAGAGTGATCACTGATTGAGTGTCTTCGTTGAAAGGCGCCGGTGTAATGTTTGAGGCAACCGGAGGATTGTTGATATCAGTGATGGTAAAGGTCACAGGAGCGGAATTAGAAATCTGAGCATTGGCCGTCACCGTGTAATTGAATCCGGCAGAACCAGAGTAATTGAGAGGAGAACCAGTCACTCCCACAGTACAAACACCAGCGGCGCAGGCACAAGCCTCTGAAACAGTGACGTTAGTCAGAGCTGACAGGGAACAGCTCGTAGCAAGATCATTGTCAGCGTCAGAGTAATTAAGTGTGATGATGCTTTGAGTGCCTTCATTAAAGGAAGGAGCGTTCACCGGAAAAGCGACAGGAGCGTCGGCCACTGGATTGATGGTCAGAGCAGCAGAGGCCGAATTGGAGGCCTGCCCGGCAGCAGTCACAGTGTAATTAAAACTTGCAGCTCCGTTAGCGTTGGGAGTGCTCGTAACACCTACAGTACAAACGCCGGCCCCGTTACAGGCACAGGCCTGGGTCACTAGAACCTTTACCAGACCAGTAATTGAACAGCTCGTGGCCAGGTCGCTCTCAGAATCAGTGTAGGAGAGAGTGATGATACTCTGGGTGTCTTCGTTAAAAGCTGCCGGAGTGATGTTATTGGCGACCGGCGGAAGGTTGGAGAGAACCCGAACAGTCCCGAGGTTTGGCAGTTGAATCGTCGTTGCACAGGCATGGGTGGAGTCATAGGTGCAGGTCGCTCCACTCATCCCTAGAGTGGCGGAGACAGAGATACCATCGGTGTCATTGTCACCGTTAACGACGGTGTAGCGGAAAATGAGGTTAGCAGAATTATTTCCACTGAAGAATGTCGCCGTTCGAGTGGTGGAACCAATTGTTAGTGAAAGTGTAGGATTTCCAGTGATCGCTACGGCCTTGGGAAAACTCAAATTGAATTCGATGATCTCACCTGGGTAATAGGTACGATTCATCGCTGTGGTCAGAGTGAATGCATTCGCTGTCGGCTGATGTCCGGAGAAGATTCCATCTCCTGGCGCACCTGTCGATTTGACCTGACAGGCCTGTGTGAGAAATATCATCGCAAAGAGGATGAATAAATTTATCTGCTTCAACTTTGTGACCATCCTTAAACTTATCGGCAATGACCCTCTCTTTTTTTAATAAAGTTAAGAGAGGCTTCACATTGTAAGTGATGAGAATAACTTGCCGCAACGAGATGAAGAACGTTTGGGGTTTAATCTGTAAGCCGATGAAATCATAGAAGATATTAAAGAATGGAAGAGGGAAGCAATCAGGAAAAGTTTGCCCCTACCGTTTAAGGATTTATTAACAAATTTTAAGTAGTGGGTTTTACAGGCGGCGTTTAAGAGCAGCAATGAAGGAGTTTCGGCCCCTGTGTTTCTGGTAATACTCGACGTACAGATACCCAGGAACCGCAAAGGCCAGAGGGACGAGGTAGTAAATAAAGCGGTAGCAGAGCAGAGCTGCCAGGATCTGAGGAGCGGGGATATCAGCATGCATCCTCAGAAAAACAGTTTCTAAAACACCTAAACCGGCAGGAATGTGAGTGAGAACGCCTGCGATTCCTGCTGCCAATACGGACATGAGGACGCGCTCAAAAGCGATGTCAGTGCCTGAGTCATTGATGAAGAGATAGATGATGTAACTCATGATGCTCCACTGAGAAGTGGAAAGGAGGATTTGAACAATTCCCTTATGAAGAGGGGGGAACTGGAAAGCGTGATCCCGCAAATTCCATGTGACTCGCTGAGAGCATAGAGCAAGATAGGCCCCAAGTGCTGCGATGATGAGGATACCGAGTATCGTGAGAAGCCAATTTGGTGCGGGTGCAAGGGTGTGAAACGAACTGGGCGAAAAAAGAAAAACCAGGGCCAGTAAAAAAGCATATCCCGACCACGAAGTGATGACTGAGAGAAGAGTGAGAAGAGTGATCTTGGCTTTCGGAATTCCCCAACCCGAATAGATCCGGTAGCGAAGTCCGATGCTCCCGATGAGGGCACCTAGATTAAGATTGAAGGTGAAAACAATCATTGTGGTGGAGATGATCTTTCGGATGCGAAGGGAAGCATTTTTAATGATGTTAAAACTTAAAAGGTCATAGGAAGCATAAAGGAAGTAATTCAGCACCGTCAGGCATCCCGTGATGATGAAAGTGCGGCGACTCACCAGAGAAATGGCATCTTCAATCTCGGCCCAACGGATCTGGGAGAGAGTTTTAAAAAGGAAGTATCCAACGGCCACCATGAAGATGACAGTGAGGAGATGATAGACGTACTTAGTTTTTATTTTTGGGATCAAAAGTCTGGGCCTCGTGGATCAGTTCACCGTCTTTGGTTATCTCTATAGTAGCACCAGTCTTATGGCTGAAGACCATTTTTCCTTCCATTTTTTCTACCACTTCACTCGAGCAATCTTCGCACTCAGTGATCTTTCCCGGTTGATTTTTGCGCTCCTGGACATTGTATTCCTGTCCGCAGCTCTCACAGATTCTTCCTTCATAGATTTCGCTTGGGGCTTTAGGGGTGGGAGCTTTGAGTTTGACCATATTCTTGGTTTGGGTGAGAGTGCGTGATGAAGCGGCTCCACTAATAAAGGATGGTGAGGAAGTTTTTGCCGAGCGAGGTCTGGGAGCTTCCGGCTCAGCTTTCATGATCTCAAGTTCAGTGACCGGAAGATTCGCGCGCCTCCCATCTTTGAAAAGACAGGCGGCCTTCTTCTTACCAAGTTCATCGATACTCACATTGGACACGCGAACTTCTTCTCCCTGGAATCTTCCGCTGATGACTTTTGCCTTAATCATGTTGGATAGAATGGCCAATTTCTCTTCAAATTCAACAAAGCATTCTGGTAAGTCAGCGCCTACAGTCCGTGGCAGGTTCTTGAGATAGGGCGGAAATTCTGAAGGAGAATTGTTTGGTTGCTATCTAAATATTAAGTTAAGATTAATACTTTAACTTCTTGATTTTTTTATGTTTATACTCAAAGATTAAGTTAACTAATCTTTACTGTATGAAGAAGGCTTAACATCTTAAGGTTAAGGGAAGGAAGGAATGGACTTGAAAGAAAAGATCACCGTCGTCATTGAAGATGATAAGGTTCTGGCCAGTCAGCTAGAAGCAATCCTGAAGCTCAGTGAGTTTCAGGTGATCTGTTTTGCCAGTGCTGAAGATTTCCTCCTTTCAAAATCCACTTTCCAAAACTGTCTCTACCTCATCGATCTTCATCTTCCTGGTATTCAGGGCAAAGAGCTTATCAACCTTATCCGCGTAAAAGATAAGTTTTCACCGATCTTTATCCTTTCCGGAAATTTTGATGACGAAAAGATCACTGAAGTCCTCAAGAGTGGAGCTGATGACTATGTTCAGAAGCCTTATCATCCGGATCATCTGGTAGGAAAACTGGTTAATGCTTTTAAAAAGCTTGAGTCTTTTCAGAGTGATCAGATGAGTGTCGGGATTAAGCTTGTTCCGGAAGCGGATCTTGTGATGAGAGAGGGAAGAGCTTTAAGGCTTACTACTAAAGAGTTCTCCATCATCGAACAGCTCTTAAATGATCCCGAGAAGACCTACGCTCGTGAGGATCTTATTGAGCACATCGGAAGTAAAGAGATCACTGCACGTACCATTGATGTGCATGTTTCTGGTCTCCGAAAAAAACTCGAGGCCATTGATCTTGAGATTGAAACTGTCCGCGGTAAGGGCTACAAGATTCTCATTAAAGAGACGACAGCTTAAGCGACTTTTTTCACTTCTTTCGAATTCGGAATTCGGATCTCAAAACAGCTCGCTGACACACTCCGATTGATAGTGAGTTCCCCTGAGAAATTTTCCACATAGGATCTTGAGAGAGAGAGTCCTAAGCCAGTGCCTTTACCAAATTCTTTGGTTGTATAGAGCGGGCTGAAGGCTTTTGTTTCCTCGTCTTCGGGGATTCCTGGTCCAGAATCCTGGATCCGGATGCAGATCTCTTCTTCCGTTTTCAGAAGTTCAATTTTAATCCATGGATTAGGTAGATTCTCTACAGCATCAACTGCATTACCAATAAGGTTCACCAGGACCTGGCAGAACTGAACACGGGAGCAGTTAATATTGACCGAGAGTTCTTCAGGGACTTCAACCTTAATTCCCTTAAGGCGAAAGATACAAATATTCAGGGCATCTTTTAAAATGTCATGGAAGAGGTGAGGTGCAGCGGAATCCGAAAGAGCATTTCGGGAAGCGTTCCGGACAGATTTCACAATTCCATCCACTTTTTCAACCATCGCCTGAATTTGCTCGAGCTGAGCGTTTACTTCATCATTAGGAACAGGAGTGGCAGAGAGCATGCGCTTAAGAAGCCAGTTCGCTGAGCTTATGACAGCAAGAGGATTTTTAATTTCATGGCCGAGCTCGGCCAGTGTGGATCCAAGGGCCGCCATTTGAAAAGAGGCTTCCATTTTCCTGCGCTCTTCCTCGTGCCGCCGCTCTTTTTCGATCACCTCAGTCACTACCCGGAAACTCATGATGGCCCCGGTTATAGCTCCGGAATGGTAAACGGGTCTCGCATTACAGGAGACGTAATGGCCGCGCTCCATTTTTTCATTTTTTAGAAAGAGAAGTTCTTCGCGGACTTCCTCCCCTCGGAGCGCACGAATGATCGGCAGTTTATTATTTGAACAAAGGGTCTGGGTATCCTTGAGAAAAATCCCAAAGTGCTTAGACCAATTGAGATCAGTGGGAAGATGAACTTTACGACAAATTTTTCGGGCCGCCTCATTACTGTAGGTAACTTGAAACCGGGCATCGATGATCACCACACCATCCATGAAGGATTCCAGGGCGGTTTCAAGACTAAGGGCCTTAAATTGAGAACTCTTTTCTGAGCGTTTCATCCACCTTACTCATCGGCGAAATATTGAAGATTTATTTATCATTTTTGGAGGGTCACCCTGAGGAGGTTAAAATTGCCCTTGGTGAGAGGCTTTTTGAGATGTTTAACTATAGGAAATCATAAGATCAACGTCTCTCGATGCCATTCTAAGGGCCAGGAGGTATATATTCCTGGATGAATTTTATCCCGCTTCTGCTTCTTATTTTCCTTTTTCCCCTCCCGGCATGGAGTGAAGAAAAAATCTGTCCTGGAGTCGTGATCTCAGGGGAAGAAGACCTGAGCTTTTCCGAGAATGAGCGACGCCTTCTTTGTGGGGATAAAAAGGTTAAGGCCTATAGAAACATCCCTCCCTATGAGGCAAAGTTTTTCATGACGGGCTTCCTTCAGTCCCGCTCTTATCTAAATCCCACATTCCGTATCGAGGGTGACATCTTGTATGTGAATACGGGTGAAAAGAATCAACTGGATAAAATCGCTGTCACCTTTCCTGAAGAGGAAGAAGAAAAATTCATCCAGTCAGAACTCGAGCGTTTATATCTTTGGAAAGATCTTAATCCAGGACTTCTGAATGAAATGGAAGGGGAGGCCCTTTCGATTCTGCGGCGCCGGGGCTATCCCTGCGCCAAGATCGAGACCCTCGCAGATCCGAGCACCGAGATGGTTGAGATTAGTTTTCTTCGGACGAATGCTTTTGACTACGGCAAAATCGATAAAGAAAAGATCGATGGACTTCATCCTAATGCCCTCAATCGATTTTATCCCTTTGATGAAGGGGATTCCTTTAATGCAAGGATGCTCGAACTCCACGAGAAACGGCTCTTACGAGAGGAAGTGGTTCAAGGATCATACTTTCTTGAAGTGTGTTCTCCGGATGGAAGTGAGTTTTCTCTGGAGGAAAAATTCCTGGCCGGACCGCCGAGGACTCTTCGCTTTGGTGTGGGGGCCAGTACAGAAATCGGAACCTATGGCCGAATCCGATGGTCTCACAATAGATGGAAGGAGATGGCCTCCAATCTTTCGGCCACTCTCGAAGCTTCATTTCGGAAGCAATCTCTGATTTTTACTTCAGATCACTTCTTCTGGCCCCAAAAGCCCCGGCATTCCATCAAGTCTGAGCTCGAGATCACTCGTGAATCTCAACTCACCTATGAGCAGTTTTTGACAAAACTCACTCCCGCTAAATACAAGTGGCATCTCGATAAGGGTGAGCATCGGCATCTTTATGAAGTGGGTCCTGCTTATGAATACGGGACGTACAATTCAGATGATAAGTCCCAATCACGCCACTTTAGTACGGTGGTTTTAGAAGGAAGCTTTCTTTGGACCAATCATAATTATGAATTCTATGACGTTCATCCGCAGGAAGGGGACGAGCTCTCACTTGCTTTAAGCTACCGGGATGAGACCCTGGGCTTTCAATCCCGCGCCACTAAGGCCGATCTTTCCTTTGTTACCTTGAAGCGTTTTGCGACTTTCGGTCGGGGGATTCTTATCGGTGGGCTTCGGACCATTACGGGGACTACCTTCGTTTCAAATTCAGAAGATCTGGAATCACTGCCCCCACTTGTGAAATTCTTTGGGGGAGGAAGTAATGACATCCGGGGTTTTCAGCTCAATACCCTTCCTCAGAACAACGGGCTGGGGGCCTTGAGTAAACTCGTCTTCAAATGGGAACTCAGAAAGACGTATTTTTTTATTCCTTCTCTTGAGATGTTTGGATTTCTGGATCATGGACAATTTGGGGATAAATCCTTTTCAACGAACTCAAGGACTTTCTATTCTCCCGGGGTAGGTCTTCGTTGGAACTCCCCGATAGGAGTCGTTCAAACTTTTGCGGCGAAGGCCTATGGAACAAGTCCTTACGAGGATATTGGTGAAAACTTTTTCATTGGTCTGGGGACTTATTTCTGATGCTTAAAAAAATAGTGAAAGTCATCATTGCGATCCCTTTACTACTCATGACTCTCATCCTGGGGCTCGTTCTTTGGATTTTCTTTTCGCCTACCACATTCCTTGATCCAGAGACCATGGAGTGGGGACTCAATAAGGCAGGGATTTTCCAGACCTGGTCATGGAAGAAGGCCAGGGTTGAGCATGAACTCATCTCCTGGAATAATCGCCGCTTCCGGGGAGACTTTAAAGATTTTTGCATTCACTTTAATCGTGAAACTCTCGAGGT
>CAZPFM010000086.1:0-7904 GCA_964585845.1 uncultured Bacteriovorax sp. | reverse complement strand
CCGTAGCTCAGGAAGTTTCCCAGCCCTTCGCCGTACCCCGCCCACTCTTTGTAAAAACCGGCAATCGCGATCAGATCGGGCAGGTAAACCTGATCGGTGAAGGTGCGCATCTTGTCGATGAGACTGCGGTCCACGTAATAAAAACAGATGATCGCATCAAAGCTTCCAGGAGCGATTTTGTACTCCTTAAGGGATGCCACAACGCCTTTAATTTTGACGCCGAACTCCTGGGCCAGAAGATAGGACTTTTTCACGGCCACAGACGAGATATCGATTCCCGTGACCTTATAGCCTTTCTGCGCCAGGAAGACTGCATTTCTTCCTTCCCCCATCCCCATATCAAGAACCGAGGCTTCAAAGGGAATGTACTCGTAATTTTCTGCAAGAAACTTCGCCGGTGCTTTTCCGTAGATAAAGTTAGGACGACTGTAGCGCTGATCCCACTGGGTCTTTGAATCCTGGCTTTTCACTCCCGAGAGTTGTTGAAAGCGGCTTCCTGAAATCGGATCCCGGGCAAATAAGGAAAGACTAAAAAGTGTGGTGATAAAAAAGAATTTCATGATTCCTGAGCTGTATCATCTTCCTGGGTTTCTGAGAAGACCTCTTCTTCTGAATCAAAGTGATCGATCTCCGGAACAAGTATGGGTCTCTCTCCTCCCATCTCTGCATCGAAGAAGAGATTAAGAGAGCCGAGAACTTTTTCCATGCGGGCAATCTTTCGGAGGATGAAGTTCTCTACCGTGTTGGGAAGATCCTGAGTCTCATAGAGATACCAGTTCATCTCTTCAGCGAGAGTGTAAAATTCATTTAAAAGGAGAATGAGTTCAGGGCCGCAGTGGGCGAGATCATTCACCGTTGTAGTTTCGAATCGATTGCGAAAGATCATAGGAAAATGAGAGCGAGTCCTGCGAAGAGAGAAAATTTCCAGGTACTCATTCTTTCGGTCTTTAATCCGGCGAAAGAGATTATTGGCGTCGATCTTTAGAAGAAGAATGATCCGCTCTTTTTCCTCGTCTCGTTTCATCTATACCGCCAGAGACTTTACACCCGAGCGCGTGCCTCCGGGCCAGCGGGTGGATTTTGTCATCCGCTCTTCATAGAAGCGAGCGATCTGAGAACTCAGGACCCGTGCATCGAGCGGAAACTTGAAAAACGAATAGGTTTTTTTAAGAGCGAAGAGTTTCGTATCATCGATGCGACTGAAACTTGAAAGATGAATGAAGGACATTCTTCGGGATTTCAGAAGAAACTTCAGCCGGGGTCTGATCTTTTCGTTATACGCTTTCAGTTCAGCGGTGTCGGTCACTGATGAAATGACGATGACCTGAGACTGATCCGAAGAGGCCATGAGTGACTGAAGCTGGTCAAACTGCACAGGAACCACGATAAATCCAAGGTCCCGGAAGATCCGGTCAAAGGAATAAAAAGAGTTCGGGAGTGAGTCGCCGAGAGTCAGATAAAAAATAAAAGGACTTGGTTTTGCATCCATGTCCTTCTTTTCGGATTTTACTTAAGAGACTTGAACCAACTTATGAGTTTCCTGACAAAGCCAATCAGGATTCCCAAGGCGAGTGAGAGAAAATTACTTCCGGGAGCGGCCACCGCTCCAACAGTCCCGCAGCTCAGGGCATTTTTCTCGGTTTCAGTCTCATAGGCCAGGGGTGAAACAAAACCTGTGAGAGATCTCTCTTGGTTTTCTTCGTAGGCGGCCGTCATCCCATTGATGTCATCCCGGGTGACTCCCTTATAGGAAGTCTGAAGACTCGGGGCCATAATCGCATCAAATTTCTCGGAGTGATCAAGACCCATGGTATGACCCAGTTCGTGAGTCAGGGTGGTTAAAAGATGAGTGTCGTAATGAGTGAGAGGATGATTTCCATTCACGATGATTTCTGATTTCGCAAAATATGGACCACCCGTGTAGCGGATCGTGACGGCCAGGACAGATCCCGGATCCATGTTGGTTTCCTGCTGAAAATTATCTGACCAGCGGATGATGTTCGCGGTTCCCCCACCCTGAAGAAAGGTCCAGATGTCGAGATCAGTCCCGAGTTCTTCCCATTCCTTCATCGCCATCTTCACGAAGTTTTCCATCTTCGTCTTCCGTGTCGGATTGTCATCCACCACGGTGAACGGCACTGGAAGTGTCTGCCAGTAAAAACCATTTTGGAAATCCACCGTGTACCTCCAGGCAAAGGCCGGAGTTGTGAGAAGGATACCGATGAGAAAGCGAAGTAACATAATCTTTCCTCGTGAAAAATTTGTTTTAGAGCCTTTCGATCCAGCAGAGTTTGCCCTCGTTTAGTTGAACCCGGTATTCCTCACCGGCCTCAATCGCAAAAGGACCATTCTTTAATACGTCTAAAGAGACATGTTTGGGGACTTCCCCTTTCAGGGTATGAAGATTATCGAAAACGACCTTCTGAAAACTCATGACCTTCTCTGGTCCAAAGTCATCGACGATGGCCCTTACTTTTCCTTCAAATTGCTCCGGGCAATCGATGTGATCGATTGTGACGGTAGCGAGAGAAGAAAGGGAGAAGAGAGACAACAGACCGAGGATCAGTAATTTTTTCATGCCGGCTCCGTGGCTATGGTCGAGACAAGAATCCTTCCGTGTCTCATGTATTCAATCATTGCACGGAGGATGCCACAAAACAGAGAGGATTAAGTCCCTATTTTCTAACAGGAGCAATCTAATCGGGGACAAAAGGTAACTCAAGGGAAATAAAAAGGGCACCGCAGAGGGTGCCCTTAGTCAGTGTCACTTTGCGCTCGGCAATTTTTGCGCGGCAATTACATCATGCCGCCCATTCCGCCCATGCCACCCATGCCGCCCATACCGGCAGGACCGTGAGCGTGATCATCTTTTTTCGGAAGATCAGCAATCATGGTTTCAGTAGTTAGCATGAGACCCGCAACGGAAGCTGCGTTTTGTAATGCAGAACGAGTGACCTTCGTTGGGTCGATGATGCCGGCCTTAACGAGGTCTTCGAATTTATCGTCACGTGCGTTGTAGCCCCAAGAAGGATTTTTTGCTTCCTGAATCTTATTGATAACTACAGATCCATCCACACCTGCGTTGAAGGCGATTTGACGAATCGGCTCCTCTACGGCACGGCGGATAATCTTAATACCTGCAGTCTGCTCTTCATTAGCACCTTTGAGTCCATCAAGAGCGGCAACAGCGTGAAGAAGAGCTGCGCCTCCTCCAACGATTGTTCCTTCTTCAACAGCAGCGCGAGTTGCATTGAGAGCATCTTCTACACGGTCTTTTTTCTCTTTCATCGCAGCTTCAGTTGGAGCTCCCACTCGGATAACCGCTACACCACCAGCGAGCTTCGCAAGACGCTCCTGGAGTTTTTCTTTGTCGTAGTCTGAAGTTGTTTCAGCGATCTGAGCGCGGATAGCACCTACGCGGGCCTCAACGTCAGCTTTCTTACCAGCACCGTCGACGATAACAGTGTTTTCTTTGTCGATGTTGATCTTCTTACAAGTACCAAGATCCTGAAGAGTCGCTGTTTCAAGAGACATACCGAGTTCTTCAGAAACAACTTGTCCACCAGTAAGGATCGCGATGTCCTTGAGCATTTCTTTTCTGCGGTCACCAAAGCCCGGAGCCTTAACAGCGGCCACGTTGAGAGTTCCGCGGAGCTTGTTCACAACAAGTGTTGTGAGGGCTTCACCGTCAACATCTTCAGCGATGATAACAAGTGGCTTACCGGATTGAACGACTTTCTCAAGAGTAGGAAGAAGCTCTTTCATAGAAGAGATTTTCTTATCAGTGATGAGGATGTAAGGGTTCTCGAAAGTTGCTTCCATTCTCTCAGCGTTTGTCACGAAGTATGGAGATACGTAACCACGGTCAAACTGCATCCCTTCCACAACGTCGAGTTCTGTAGAACCAGTCTTGGATTCTTCGATCGTGATAACACCTTCAGTACCAACTTTTGACATCGCATCTGAGATCATGTTCCCGATGTCAGTGTCATTGTTCGCAGAGATAGAAGCGACAGAAGCAATCATCTTATCTGTCACTTTCGTCGACATGGACTTGAGTTTTTCAATGATTTTTTCAGTTGCAAGATCCACACCGCGCTTAAGATCCATTGGGTTGTGACCAGCGGCCACGAGCTTCACACCTTCGCGGTAGATCGCCTGAGCAAGAACCGTTGCAGTTGTTGTACCGTCACCAGCATCTTCGTTTGTTTTCTGGGCCACTTCTTTTACGAGCTGAGCGCCCATGTTTTCGAAAGCGTTTTCGAGTTCGATTTCTTTAGCCACGGAAACACCATCTTTAGTGATAGACGGAGCTCCGAATGATTTTTGGATAACAACGTTACGACCCTTAGGTCCGAGAGTGACTTTCACGGCGTTGGCGAGAGCGTTCACACCTGCAAGAATAGAGGCGCGGGCCGTTTCAGAGTATTTCAATTCTTTAGCTGACATATATTTCTCCTTTAAATGGAAATATTAATTATTGAAGGATGCCGAGGATTTCGTCTTCTTTCATGATGATGTAGTTCTGGCCTTCGACCTTAACTTCAGTTCCGGAGTACTTACCGAAGAGAACCTTGTCGCCTTTTTTCACGTCGAGGGCGCGGATGTCACCGTTCTGAAGACGGTAACCTTTACCAACGGCCACCACTTCACCCTGAGCAGGCTTTTCTTTGTGGTTATCCGGGATGATGATCCCACCAGCGGTCTTTGTTTCTTCTTCTGTTCTCTTAATCAAAACTCGGTCTTGAATAGGTGTTAACATGCTGTCCTCCTATGGATTAATGCTTAGCAAAACTATCAATTTTTAAATTTGCACGATTCTGCCCCGAGAAGATGGCAATGGCTAGGAACACGTCAAGGGCGGGGATTAAAAAAAACTTCTCTTATTAAGACGAAAAATTTGTAAACGGCTTGAAACCCGAGGAAGTGTTAAGCACATAGTCGCATCGCGTTACCAGTGAGCAAGAATTGCCTCCTCCCGCTTAGGATTTCCGCCATTTGAAATCTTAAAGAAAGCTCCGGCCAAAGCCGATGGGTATTCACGCTATAATATTTTTAGGCATTCTCAAGGATGGAAAATGCTCAACGCAAGACTAAAAAAATTGGCCTCTCTCCTTCCGATGATTCCCCTCACGTTGACTCTTTCCTGTGGAAAAAAAATCAATGATCCGGTGGTTAACGTAGAACCAGAACGAGGCACAGAAAACCAGGAGGGCAGCTCCCTTCTGATTCTTCCGCTCAATACCCAGGTTTCAACTTCCCGATTCGATAAGTTCGGTATCCTGAAAACACCCAGTGAGCTTAAAGTCCTGGAAGGCAGCACCCAGAATAAAACGGTCAGTGCTTATTACAATCTCGATCGTAGTGGCGTGTGGTCCGTGAAGTGCGTGTACAGAGGGACTGCTACGAACAAAGTGAAACTCTCTCATTGTGTCGACGCTGAAGGCGATGACCTGGGCTCTCTTGATAGGATCCAGAATATGTCCATCTACATCTATCCGGATAACTATATCCAGCTTTCCAATCCGGCCGGTGGCCTCAAGGTTGAAGCCCTCTATAACGTCAGCTGGTAATTCCCTTTTTAAATTTAAATTGATTACTTCTTCACAGAAGCCGGGGCCCGGCTTCTTTCTGCTTTGTGAAAGCTTGCGATGTCCTGTTTGTAGAAAGGATCCAGGGTCTCGAAGCGGCGGGCGTTCACAAGCTTACGATAACCATCAGTGAAGTGCACCTGAGCGGATTTCCGAAGTATCAGGAAGTACTCTTCGTCCGTGATCTGTTGATGGTAGCGGTCATAGTATTTCTCAAAGAGATCGAAGTCTTTTAACTGGGCGAGATAGACCAGTGTCCTTCCCTTTTCTGCACCTTTTTCAATGAAATGATCAATGAGATCCTGATTTCCTTTTTTCACCACGTAGAACATGAGAGTGGGCCCGGTCAAGGTTGGGCGCTTGTTGATTTTGTGACTGAGATCCTGTCGGGCGAGGATCTTTTTCACCGACGACTTTTCAATCAGGGCAATGGTTTTTAGGCCCTGCTGGTAAGAGTGAAGCGAGAATCCCATGAAGCCAGCGAAGACAAAACTTGCTGGCACAAGAATTCTCCAGCGAAAGAGTGCGCCAATCTGGGAGCGCATTTTCTGGGCCTTCGAGAGATAAAAATCAAACGGAAGGTTATGGGCTATTTTATTGCGAAGGCTCTCGATTCTCTGATCGAATTCAGGATGGGTGGAGTAGTACTTTTTAAAGTGGCTGACAAAGAGGCTTCGCTCTTCCGGTGACTTGATCTTGGCCTTCAGGTATTCAGGGAGCTCTTCCGGTGCCAGGAGTTTTTCCAGAGAGGATTTCATTGATTGAAAGTCTGCGCCCAGGTGAAGGACAGCGAATGCATCAGCCTCGTACTCGTGGGACCTGATGGTATCAAAGAGGAAAGCAAAATTGAGAGCGATCCAGAAGAAGATGAGTCCGGTTGCAATAGTTGCCGTGGCGGTGGTGTGAAGACTTGTGTCCTCGCCCCAGTAAAGATAGGTCCCCCCGACAACAAAAAGCATAATAAGACCAGTTCCCATGAGAACGGAGAGGAAGTTTTTCAAGAGTTCCATCATCCGCTTATGAATATGGCGATTGGCCACATGAGCGAGTTCGTGGCAGATGACGGCATCGAACTCTTCCAGGGTCAACATCGTCCGAAGACGCCGGCCCACAAAGAGAGTCTGGTTTGAAAACCGGAAAAGCTTAAGACCCGCGACAAAGGCATTTTTAATATCGGTTTCAATCCAGCGCACGCGAAGATTCGGCATGCCGATCTGTTCGAGTCTTTTGTCGATGATCGCCAGGTACTCTGGTTCAGTGATCTCCCGGTTGGGAATGAGTTTAAGCATGATAATCACAGAACAGACGAGGGTTAAGACAGACACAAATAAGATGTTGAAGATGAGTCCCAGGATCCAGAGATTCCCCCAGTCTTCATAGATCCCATCCTGAAAAGTCATGTTGATGATTGAATAGATGAGAATGGGAAGAAGGATGAGGGCGAAGTTCACCCGCACTTCCTGGATGATATGACGACGAAAGGGAGCAAGAAGTTCAATCCCAGAGAGCTTCTCAATGTGACGGATCATCACCTGGTAGACCCCGAAGCCAAGGACCAATAGACCCACATAAATTGACCCAAGGCCAATCATGCCGAGTCCCATGGATTTTTCTGTGATGAAGTGGGCCACGATGACGGAAATAAAGCACTCGAAAATAAAGATGTAGAAATGATGAGAAAGAATCATCTTCCGGTGAGCTTCGCTCTCTGCCTCCAGAAGAGAAGTGAGAAATTCCCCACGCTCGCGCTTAAACTTCCGCAGATTGTTGGCAATGGCCAAAATGAGGAATAAGAGATAAAGCATTGAGGGTCCCCGTCTAGAATTCTTATCGGTCTAAGAGGGGGAAATGTTAAAAAAACCTCTTCACTGGAGTACATATGTCGGGATTACACATGAACTTGGATGAGCTCTACGCTAAGCACGGAAAACTCGGAACCAAAGAGATTATTCTGGATGTGAGAAACCCAGATGAATTCACTGAAGGTCATATCAGTGGCGCCTTAAATATCCCACTGCCTGAGCTTGAATCACGTGTCTCTGAGCTGAAAGATTTTGAAACTGTTTACATCCACTGCAAGCGCGGTGGCCGGGCGAAATCTGCTTTTGAAACTCTCCAGAATCTAGGCCTTACAAATGTGGTCTGTGTGTCTGATGCGGGAATGGATGCGTGGCTTGAACGGGGTTACCCGGTAAAGCGCTAGAAACAGGCTTCTTCGTGGGTGACAACTTCCATGCGATTTTCCACATTCCCCAGGCTCAGGCGGCCTAAGCTTGCTTTCACTCGCAGAGGATAACGGAAGGTCGTAAGCCC
>CAZPFM010000085.1:0-7906 GCA_964585845.1 uncultured Bacteriovorax sp. | reverse complement strand
CTGGGATATTGAGCTCTCTTTTAGCCTCACATGTGCCTTTGATCAGAAGACCCATGTCCCTTTAACAGTGAGAAGCTCTGATACGATAGTTAAAACAAAAGAACTCATGGGTCCACCGGAGCCAAAAGAAGAAAGTGGTCCACCTGATATTAAAACTTACTGGAGTTATCTATGGTACTCCTTTGTGCCTGATATGCTTCTGACATTTGATCCTCTGAAGTTAGAGCTGCCTGAGAAAAATCTGGAATTTAGTTTAAAACTGAAGAAAACGCCTAAGCGTCTCACAGTGGATGTCGATGAGTTTTCTCTCATAGGAACTCCGGAGAAGATTGTGCTCAAGGGACCAGAGGCCTATAAGGTCCCGGTAGAAAAAGATCTTCCCATTCCTCTTATCCTTCGAAACTTCAGTCTTACTGTCAGCATGGATGAATCCGATCTTCCGATTCGGACAACTGGTATAGTGGATTTCATCGAGTTTGATGTGAAGGCAAAACCCACCTATCCATTCGTGGATGCCTTTGATTCAGTCGCTTTTAAAAAAGATGCTCTCTTAAGTCTTGAGGCTCGACTGAAAATCCCCGACGTAGGAAAGAGTCTTAATGACTACGGACCAAAAAACTATCAGAAACTTCCCGCACCTTTAAACGTCATGGAAGGAGGGATCGATTCCTTCTTAAAGACTGCTAAGTCTCAAGAAGAGAACTTCGTGGACATGATAAGTGAGACGAGGATTAATCTCGAGGGTGCAAAACAGGCCTTAAAGACCCGCATCGGACTTATAGTCCCCTTTGATTTGAAAAAGCTTTCTCCTGGTAAGATAGATGTTGAGCTTTTCTTCGATGAAGTGAGGTTAAAGCTTCCAAGAATCACTAAGACACTTTCACCTCCGCAGTTTAAGCCGGATGGGAGAATTAAAAAGAAAGTAGAGGAAAAGAAGCCGGAAGAGAAAAAGGGCCCTCCGATTCCTTTGACGCTGGATCTGGAAACGGCAAAGAATGAACCTTTAAGCTTAGTCAGTAATCTTCTCGATGAACCACTTCGATTGCTTCTCAATCTTAAGGTGAAAGAAGGGAATCTGGAGGATGGATTTGTAAGGATTCTTCCGCTGAAGACAACAATTTTCAAGCGTCCTATTGTGGTGGAAGATATGCTGGTCTCCTTTGATTTCCCCAAAGACCCTGTCCTAAAGGGAAATGTTCGATTCCCGCTTCCGGAGTATAAGATCAACATGCAGATTGAAGGGCCAACCGGCTCACCTGAGGTCGTCTTTACCAGTGAACCACCTCTTCCTCAGAGTGATATCTATGCGGTTCTTCTCTTTGGGAGACCCATGTCCGATCTGGCTCCGGAAGACCAGGGGAGTGCTCAGAGTATCGACAAAATTCTCTCCCAGGGAATTCTTTCCTTAAGTGTTCTTTATTTCCTTGCGGGCTCACCGGTCGAATACGTCGGCTATGATTCTGAGAGTGGACAGGCCAAGGCCCAGATAGGGCTTGGCTCGAAGACTTCTCTCACTGTGGGTGGTGGAAGTGGCACAAGATCAACCGGAGTGCGGCGCTCACTGGGTGGAGGATGGTATCTGGATACATCCGTTGAAAATCGCTCAGACAAGGCCCAGGGTTCTCCAAATAATTATGGAGTTCTTCTAGAGAAGATCATCGCCTACTGAGGTATGTGTTGATTCATCCTCAAAAACCTGATCCTCCCAGAGTGGAGGTGAAGATTTACGCTCCCGCCAGACTTCCTCGGATCTGATTTCATCCCTTCTTAAGAAGAATGTCATGATTCCAAAAAAAAGTCCGAACCCAAATCCTACCCCATGGGCAAGATAGCTGACATCTTCTTCTATCACCGCATGAGGCGCAAAGAAGATGAGAAACATTCCGGTTGCGATAATGAGCCGGTGATGAACTGGCCTTCCTCTTTCAATGAGAACATACATCGCAAGCCAGAAAGCACCCATGAAGTAGACCACTCCGGAGATCCCCAGGAGATAAGTCTGGGGAGGATAGAAATAGAGTGTCACAAGATTGATGATAAATCCCATGAAGATAGAGAGAAGGGGAAAGATAAAGTTTCCAAAGTAATTATGAAGAAGAACCGCAAGAATGAAAAAATAAACACTGTTGGTTCCGAGATGCTTATAATCGGCATGGATGAGAGAACTTAAAAAGGCTCTCCAGTATTCACCTTGGGAAAACACAAGATTACCATTGGCCATGAAGAGGTGATGGTTGAGGAAGTGAATTCCAATAAGGATCAGGACACTCAAAATTCCTATGATCTTACTGTCGACACTAATTTTCTGAGAGAGAAGAGTTCTCTCGAGTTTTGGTCCCATAAGACTAAGATGGTGGCAGAACTTAGGACGTCAAGGTTCGGTCAGGAATTAATTATAGCCGCGAGGCGAGGTCTTTAACTTCCTGAGAAACATCAGCACTTGTGAGAGGTAAGAATATCTTCCAACGCGGGATATTCTTTATGAGCTTATTCCAGCATAGTGCCCTGATACTCTTCGCAGAATCTTTACTTTCAGCGCAGCTTAGCAGGAAATTCATCGTCTCCTGTCGAAGCTTTGGAGTTGATTCAGCTTGAGCAATGATTGCCGCAATTTTATCTCCACTTTCTCTTAAGGCAACTGGTGTATGGTGAACGTCTTTTTGTGGTAATGCCTGAAGATCTTCAATCCGCGGCAGAGAAGCGAGTGTCACCTGGAGTTCTTCAGCATACTCTTCTGATTCTTCATCTTTAGGAACTGGATCCGGAGAATTCTCTTGCCCTGATGTCACTGAGGGCAATGTTTCTGTTGAAGACTCAGTCGACGGTGGGGTCTTTTCTATAGTGATGACAACGTCACTGGCTTCATTTGAGGGAGAAGATTTTTTCTTCGAAAGGAAAAGGAGGACTCCTGAGAGGATCAGGAGTCCGAAGACGATAAGAATGATTTTTCTCATTGAATAATAGAAGTGAGCATGGCCCGGATTGATTCCTGGAGGCTTACCGGTCGGAAGCTTCCCTCAGGTGAGGCATCAAGAGGAGCAGGAACTTTATTGAGGTCACTCTTGAGAAGTGCCATGTGAATATCGATGAGGGCGAGAAGGTCCCTGATCTTTTTCATTTCTGCTTCGATTCTTGTCTTCAGATCCCCAGTTGCTGCTGGAGCGATCTCTTCGTAAGCCATGAGTATTTCCTGATACTGCTTCTTAGTTGTCTCATAGATTTCAAGTCTTACCTTGCTGTTAGCACCGCTTAGGATCCGGTCAAAGGAGTCAAGGACAAGAAGCTGGAGGCTGGTTTTTTCTTTCTCTGTGCAATCAGTGCAGTTGGCGAGAAGGTTTCGGAGTGTGAGTGCACCCACTGAGTAAGATCCATTCGAGGATTTCTCGCAGGCAAAGCTGTTAGCATAGGGGTGCGTGATAGGGCATCTATCATGGGCGAAGCCCGTTGATTTTCCGTTGCCGTCAGAATGACGAGCTTCGTGGAAAAAAGTTCCAAGTCGGCTGATAGAATTGGCCGGCGCTTGTTCATTTTCACTAACCTGAAGTCCCTTAAAGAAAAGGCCTTCTCCCACCTGGATAATCCCTACCCGGGTTGAAGTCGCGTAAACTGTCTGCCCATCTAGATTGAGTCCATAGAGAACAGGAGTCATAACATTATTAATTTTTACCCCTTGCTTGCCCACAAGGTAGAGTGCACTGCCGAGGTTGGACATGATTGTTTTGATACCATCATTATCTCCGTCCTGATTAAGTCCTGCTTCAGATCCAATCACTGGAATCGGTGTGCGTGGAAAGATATACCCGGTTTGAACCCGTATATTCTGGTCATTGAGCTCAAAGCTCTCACCAATGATGTGCCGAACTCTATTCACAAGCCAATTATGCATCGCTGGCCCAGAGACTTCCGAGATACCAAGAAGAGATTTAAATTCTTCATCAGGTGAATTCACCGGAGAATCGAAAAGATAGCGAAGATCTTTGCTCATGGCGCTCACTTGATCACCAGGAACACTCGAGTGAAAGTTAATGGCCCCGAAATTTGTTCCAGAGATGGCCCCGGTGGAAAGGGTCAGAAGGCCTAGGGTGAGGATGAAGCGCATGGATACTCCCTTATGTTAGGAGCTAGGTATATCGATTATCTTGCGCCGTGTAAATTAAGCCCTTAAATGTGGGTAAACATTACATAACTATTGGTCTTTACCTAACCCATCCTAAGGGAAGAACGGCTCCTCCAAGTGGTTCATTTCATCTATACTCATGAACATGAATAAGTATCACGCCCATATCTATTTCTCGGCTTCTGAAGAGGCCCTCATCCAGAGGGTTCATGCTGCCGCCCAGTTAAAAACCCAAATCATGAAGACTTTCCGGATCGTGCCTTATCCCGTGGGGCCTCACCCTATGGGAATGTTCGAAGTCCATTTTACGGAATCCACTAAGAAGGAGGTTCTGAAATGGTTCGAAGAGCACCGGCAGGGGCTCAACGTCTTAATCCACATTGATTCCGGAGATGATTACCGGGATCACACCGAGAATGTGATCTGGCTCGGGGAAAAGCTTCCCCTGGATTTTAGTTTCTTTGATCTTGTGAAAAATGATCCTTCCAAGGCCCTTCATAAATGAAAAGAGAAGTCTTCCAGGAAGATGCCATTGCCTGGCTGGAAAGGAAAAATATCCAGAGCGGGGAGTCCTATTTTGCCTCTCTTCCGGATATCTCTGAATTTCCTGAGTACTCTTTAGAAGAGTGGAAGAGCTGGTTTATGAAGACCGCAAGTCTCATCCTGAAAAAGACAGCAGATAGCGATGTAGTGATTTTTTTTCAGAGTGATATAAAGTACCAGGGTCACTGGGTGGATAAGGCCTATCTCTGTCAGAGGGCCGCCGAGGAAACAGGCCATGAGCTTCTCTGGCATAAGATCGCCTGCCGCGCCCCGGCCGGAGTGACGACCTTCGGGCGACCGGCCTATTCTCATCTACTTTGTTTTTCCAAAGGGGTGAGGCTTGATCCCCAGACCTCAACTCCGGACGTTCTTCCTGAGATGGGAGAAAAGAGCTGGCAGAGAGGAATTGGTCTTAACCCCGCCCTCCTCATCGCTCGCTTTATTAAAGAGACTGTGGGATCCCAAACCCTTGTAAATCCCTTTTGCGGTGAGGGGGCGATGCTTGCCTGTGCCAATCATTTAGGCCTTCAGGCCATTGGAATTGAAAAAGGAAAGAAGCGGGCACAGCGGGCCCGGGACATCCAGATTTCAGATGATTCGAGTCGCTGGTTATGAGCCCTGCCCAAAATTAGACGCAATTTTTACATTTTTAAAGTAAATCTCTTGGGTTCCCACTCTTGTAAGTTCTGGAATTTTCCTCCAGGAAAATTGTGACCTATTCTTGCTTTAACCCGTAACCACATCGAATGAAGGAGGTCCGTTTGCTTAAGTTCGAAGGATTAATTGTTACTGGCTGGTGTATGTATATGGTCGACATGGAGAACTTCAGCCCAGGTCATTAGAAGAGATTTTCTGATTTAATAACCACAAAAAAAACTCACGCCGTTCTTATTCTAAGAGCGGCGTTTTTATTTTAATGGCAGATCAAAGGTAAAGACGGTTTCTCCAGGAGCGGAATTCACTTCGATGTGGCCCCCGTGCTTAGTCACAATTTCCCGGCAGATATAGAGCCCCAGACCCAATCCCATGGAATCGTTTTGCATATTTCCCCGAACAAAACGCCCAAAGATTTTTTTCTGATCTTCCTTGTGAATACCTGGACCCCGGTCTTTTACCTGGATGCGGGCCCATTCATGGCATGAGGAAAGGGTCACATGAATGGGAGAGCCTTCTCCGTATTTAATGGCATTGGAGACAAGGTTAGTGATCACCTGCTCGATCCTGTCAGGGTCACAGCTCACAAGGACATCAGGTTTAAGGGAGGTGGTTAGATCTAGTTTTAAATCCTGTATCTGAGGAAGAAATTTCACCAGGGCATCTTGAACAAGATCTCCAAGATTGGTTGTGATTTTCCTCAGAGAGAAATTTCCTTTTGTGATGCGGGAAATATCGAGCATATCGTCTACAAGCCGGGTGAGGCGGGAGAGCTGACGATAGGAGACTGCCATGAGTTTATCCAGAGAAGGAGTATCCAGGAGTTTTGCAGGAGAGTCCTCCCGGATCCGGGCGGCAACTTCCCACTGAAGATTGAGGGAGGTAAGGGGAGTCTTGAGTTCGTGGGAGGCAATGGATATGAAATCTTCCCTTTCTCTGATCGCTGCCTGGGAGAGAGTATAGAGGCGGGCGTTCTCAATAGCGATAGAGGCGCGATGAGCGATTTCCTGAGCTGTCTCAAGATCTTCTTCATCAAAGAGTTTTCTATCCGTGGTGATGTGCCAGTTCAGAACACCGATGATATTTCCCCGGATACGCATGGGGACGGCGAGGTGAGACTTCGTACCAATTGAGCGAAGAAGTTGAAAATGCTCTTCACTGTAAGTATGGGCCCTCAGGACATCGACATTCACACTTTTTAGAAGAAGAGGTTCACCTGAACGAAGGACTCTTGCCGATGGCTGAGGTGAGTCTTTATTTATTGGATATTCATCCCGGAGAAGATTGAGGAATTTCTCAATTTACGGGTCTGCATGCTTTGTAACAAGACGATTGATCCGCTCTCCTTCTAAAGTGTCGATGATACATCCGTCGGCAAATTCCGGGATGGCCACGGATGCGATCTTCTCAAGGATCATATCGTAGTCAAGAGTTGTCAGGAGGATGGCGGTAATCCTTGAAAGAAGGCTTTGGATGGCGAGGAGTCTTTCATTCTTGGCCTTCTCTTCCTGTTCCTTAGTGATCTCCGTATGGATGAGGACCACTTCCTGGAGTCTTCCTTCCGGATCGTTAACAGGGAATAATATACCCGAAGCCCACACGGCCCGCCCGTCGAAACCAATTTCCTTTGGATCATAGAAAAAGGCAGGGACCTCTGTCGTTTCACCTTCGAAGGCTTTGCGAATGAGCCTGTCCATTCCACTTTTAGCAATCAAAGGATCGTGAAGAATATTGTATTCTTTCAGAATGACGTTTTCGACGAATTCATCGGTGATGCCCCACATATTTTGATAGGCGCGATTGACCTTAAGAACTTTCCCGTCAGGCGAAAAAATCTGAATACTGAAAGGGGCCTGATCAAAAATTGTCAGGAAGCTTGAGGCAAGAAGAGGCTTATCCATGATTTATTGACGGAGATCAGATCTCGGGGTCATTCCCTGGTTTCTGAAATTGAGCATAGATGTGCGAACGTCATTCATATCGATGTCAGGGAAAACTTCAGAAGAATGAGTGCGAAAGCTTTCTTTTCCGCATCGGCGACAATGGGACTCATGACCGCCTCGCACGAACTCAGCTGATGTGGGAGAGTGCACGAAATGATGGCCCCAGAGAGTGCAGACCCATTTATTTAATTGCGAGCTCATGAAAATCCTTTGATAGGGACTCTTCTAGTGTCAGCCCCTGTCTTCCGTCAAGTTCCGGGGTGGGCGATTGTATAAAAAATACACGACTCCAATCACCGCTCCCCCGAGGTGGGCACCATGGCCAATAGGGAGTCCGCCCCCCTGTGATTGAGCACTTAGACCCCAAAGATCGAGAAAGACCAAAAGAATGGCCGCCCATCTTGCGCTAATTGGAATAAATCCCAGAAGAAGAAGTTTTTCTCTGGGGAAACTCAATGAAAAATAGAGAATAATCCCAGCGATAGCACCGGAAGCTCCCAGTGCAGGTTGAGCGGGAGAATTGGTGTAGAGCAGTGAGAGAACAGCATGCATGAAGGATCCAGTCACGCCGGCCAGGAGGTAGAAAAGAAGGAATTGGGTTCTTCCCATAAGAGTCCGGAGGGCGATACCGAAGCCGTAGAGGACATAC
>CAZPFM010000084.1:0-7915 GCA_964585845.1 uncultured Bacteriovorax sp. | reverse complement strand
CTTTTAAAGAAAAAGTCGGTGAGCGCTCCGTGGTGTCTGTGAGAATACTGATCGCTAGATAGGGGTCAGTCACATAGTTGAGGTATTTTTTCTCTTTGTAGAGTTCTGACTCAAGCTTAGTGAATGGTGCCAGGGCTTCGTAATGAGTGAGAGTGAGCCGGTGAAGAAAATCATCGAAGAATGCAGAGAATCGCTCATGGCTCTCATGCTTATGAACTAAACCGACTCCAATGGCGAGCATAAGAACTGTAGAGGCTTGCATACGGGTAGAACCCGAGATGGCCATGGGTCCCACACTGAGGTTTAACTTCTTAATTTTCGGATTCTCAATGACCTCTCTGGAGCGATCAATGGGCATCAGAAGATCATCAGGATTGCAGTAGAGAAAATACGGATTCCGATGAGATTCAACTGAAGCTTTATTGGCCGCACCAATCACAAAGGCCGTCTCCCCACCTTCTGTTGAAGCGAGAAGAAGATCTCCATCTTTAAAGCCAAGTTCCATGAGCTGGCGCTCACCGAACTCGGTACGGTCTTCAAAGCTCTCCACGGACTTAATCAGAGCAAAGTCTCCTCCGGCCATGAAGGAGAAAACCTGGTTGGTATTCCCATAGACTTGACGGAAGAGGGTCTCAAGCACGAGGGAGAGTCGCCCGGTGGCCCCACAGCCACACATGTAGATCTTATTACCCTTGGTGAGGGTGTCCTGAATCTCGCAAGCAAGATTCCAGATCTCTTCTTTTTTAAAAGCGATCTTTTTTAAAGCCTCGTGATCCACTTCAGCGAGAAGCCTGTGGGCACTGGCGATATCTTTTTTAACAAGTTGAGAAAGTCCCGTCGTGTGAAGATTGAAACTTTCAGTTTGAAGATGGCCAAGCTGGAACTGCGGAGCAATTTCTAAAAAATTTTTAGCTTTATCTTTGGGAGACACACAAGTCCTTCGTAAGTGAAGGATATTATGCTTTCAAAAAATAAAATCTGGAAGATTGAGCAGAAATAAAAGAACCCGACGCAACGCAAGAAGAACCCCACGTAAGGGTTCTTCTATTTTTTAGTCAGTTTAGATTAGAGAATTCCTTCTTCTGGGACTGCACACTTAGGAAAGTGCCCTACGGGTATCTCAACCACTGTGGTCTGCACCCGATCCCCAGTTTCTGGCACCTTTGGCTCAAGAATAATTCCGACATTTTGTTTACAACCGGGATAGAAGTCGCTGCCCTCTTCAAGGGCAAGTGCCACCAGTTCATCCACCCTCGCCTGAGAATACTCCCCCACTGTGCTACTATCGAAGTTATCATCCACCAAAGACCAGATCGCTAGCTGAACATCCCCTTACAGTGTAAGCCCCTAGACCGGAAGAGGACTCTACTCCCACGAAGTGCTGATTGAGAACCCAGTTCATTTCGTCCAGATTCTCCGGCCGGTCAATGAGGCCCTCTGGCAAAGACGAGGAATAACTGGAATAGAATTTTGCCTGATAGTTCACACCGTCTTCAATAAGTCGTCCCCAGTCCGTGCACCAGCCAAGCCAGGTGCCACTGATCACATCGTCATCCTGAACAGTTATTTCGAAGAAAGCTTCGTCACTCTGGCGATCGACAGTCATGATTCGATCAGCACTGAAAGCGGAAAAAGGAAATGAAAGACATAGTACGAGGGCAATTTTTTTCATAAGGATCTCCTGTAAGATTTGCCCTGGATCTTAGGAAGCTATACTTGGAAATTAAAGACGGCCGCGGTCATCACCCGGCCCAAATTTAGCATAAGTTAATGGCCCGCTGAATTCTTAGGAAAGCCCAGAGGTCGGAATCACAGGATTCTGAAGAATCTCCTGCTTTTCACTACCCAGTGACTCAATCGAGAGAGAGCGGTGAACGATTTGAGTGTTCATGTATTCGATAACGGAATGCTTAAGAAGAATATCGAGGTACTTATGGACGAGTTTAGCGCATTGGATATCGCCCAGAGGATAAAGATAGTTGATGAGGACTTCTCGCAACAGGCTATATTCGGTTAAAACGTCCGCCAGTGAGAAGTCCGTCATGGTTAAACGAAAATAACCATGCTTCTTTCCGAGCTCTTCTTCATCCACCTCGCCCTCCTTCATGAGTAAAAGGAGCTGGTCCAAAATGATAGGCATGTGATCTAGAAGGATCATCCGAGACTCATGCCTGGAAGAAGAAATCACTCCCCTAACTAATGTTTCCCACTCCGCCAAGATGACGGATCTGAGATTAGAAAGTGAATGTCCGGCATTTCCGCAAACTTTTTCATCCATGGAAGTATTGTATGCCTCGCTCAAGGAACTGTCTGAAATCCAATAGAAATTGGGAAATAATTAATCTTGAGAGAAATATTTCAGTCCGTCCCCATCTCCGATAGCGCTTCATCCAAAAAATGTTTGTGCTCAACATCCCTTAAGGCCTGTTCCACTGACTCTTCTACAAAAAGTTCCTGCGAGAGTCCAAGATACAAAGAATAAATGGAAGTCAGGATAATGAGGGCAAAAGGTAGCCCGGTACAGATGGTCGCCGTTTGAAGTGTTTCTAGCCCTCCACCGATAAGCAGTATTCCTGCCAGAAGACCTTCCATCGAAGCCCAGAACACGCGCTGAGGAACGGGAGAGTCTAGTTTTCCACCACTAGTGAGATGATCCACAACTAATGAGCCTGAGTCAGAGGAAGTGACAAAGAAAAATGTCACTAAGGTGATGGCGACGATATTGAGAATAGAAGTCATCGGATAATGCTCCAGCATGCTAAAAAGAGCTGTGGCCACATTGGCCTTCACTGCAGCAGCGATATCCGCGGTCCCTGAAGCCTGAAGAAAGATTGCTGAGCCACCAAAAACTGACATCCATACAAATGACAATAAACTTGGGACAATGATGACCCCAAGAAGAAACTCCCTCACAGTTCTTCCTTTAGAAACCCTGGCGATGAACATTCCCACAAATGGAGACCAGGCGATCCACCAGGCCCAGTAAAAGACCGTCCATCCACCCTGCCAGTTTGTTCCCCGAAAGGTCTCGGTCCAGAAACTGAGCTGGGGAAGCATGGAGAGGTAGTAGCCGATATTTTGAGTAAGTCCGCTCAACAGATAAACCGTCGGACCCACTAGCAAAAGAAAGAGCATGAAGACACCAGCAATGATCATATTGAGTCCACTTAAAAACTTAACTCCCGCATCAAGTCCAGAGACTACGGATAAGGTCGCTAGCCCGGTAATCCCGAGAATCAAGAGAAGCTGGATATAGGGACCAACGGGAACACCAAAGAGAACGTTAAGACCCGCATTGACTTGCTGAACTCCCAGTCCAAGAGATGTCGCTAGCCCCGCAAGAGTGGCAAGGACTGACAGGACATCGATTAGATTGCCCCAAAATCCATAGATCCTATTTCCTAAGAGAGGATAAAAAATACTTCGTATTGTTAAGGGTAGTCCCCGATTGAAACTGAAAAAGGCAAGACCCAACCCTACAATCCCGTAGATGGCCCAAGGATGGAGGCCCCAATGAAAGAAAGCAAGACCCAAGGCTGATTGAGCAGCTTCTGGTGAAAGAGGTTCAATGCCATTGAACATCGGAGAGGGAGTGCCAAAATGGGTAATTGGTTCACCCACACTCCAAAACATAAGCCCAATCCCCATTCCTGCACTGAGAAGCATGGCCAGCCAGGCCGGGGTGCTGAATTCTGGACGTGCATCACTTCCACCAATCCGGATACGTCCGAAGCGACCAAAGCAGAAATAAAGACAGCAAACCACGATGATATTGGAGGTGAAGATGAGAAACCATCCAGTATTGGCAGATATCGTCTTTAGTGCTGTAGAAAAGTATTCGGCGGCTTCAAGCTTAAAGATCAGAGTTAACGTCAGAAAGAGTGTCAGAAGAATTACAGAGGAAATCGTCACCTGAGGGTGGAGATCGAAACCGTTACCCGTCCAATTTCCATCACCTGGTTCTCGCTTGGGAGCACTATCAAAGAAAGAAGCCGTGGGACGGATCTGGAGGCCTTTGAAAGGTCTTCGATCTTTGATTGCCCTCGTCCGCGTAACCTTTTCAGCTTTACGAAGTTTTTCAGCAAGTCGTCGTTTAGAGTCCGCCTCCTGCTCGTTATTCAGGTGTCCCATGGTATCTCCTGTGATGTCGTTTTCTCCTGGATAGAAGTGGAATTTATATTTCAGTGAGTAAAGAAAATGAGAAAGGTTTTAAAGAATATAAAAAAAAAGGGAGCCCCTGCTTGGCTCCCTTCTTTTGCGGCATCCTGCCTCTAAGATGTGACATCCTGTCACTTCTTACATTCATTATACCCAATCTTTATTTTGAACAAAGAAAAATATGGGGAGGAAAACTTTTCCAATCTTATTCGTTTAAAGAGGTGATAGCCCCTATCAAGTTTTATTCTTAGATCCTCTTACAAAGCTTCTCGTCCTGTGCTTAAATAATGGAAACCTCAGGAGTACCAGAGTGAAAAGCATGAATAGCCGACGATCACAATCAGGCTCAAAGACTTCCTTAATAAAGACCCTCACCTACTTCATTCCTGCCCCGCCGGCCCGAAAGTCTGGATACCGGGAAGTTGAGTTTGATAAAATCATGCAGGGTTTTCTTACAAATGGATTCACTGTGCTGGACCTCAAGGTCGAAGCGGTGCCTTCAGGAGTATTCATTGTTGCTCTTTTGAAAGCAAAGAGTAAAAAACAATTCGACGCTGACCTAGAGCTCGACTTCCACGAGCGATTTAAACTCTCCCATTCTCATTCCTCACCGGATATTATCCTCGAAGACGATGATGCCTAAATTACCTCTTCTCTTTATTCTATTGCTCCTTGGCTCGTGCTCCTTTTTCATCGAGAAAATCGACACTCCCCTGGTTCAGAAAGTAAACACCAGTATCGAGTCCTCGAAGCCTACTTTCTGTTCTCTTGAACAGGACGTAAAACTTCAGCTGGTGGGTTCCAACCGGATCGCAGAGGCAACCTATACTGACCTCATTAATTCCATGGGCGGAGAGAAACTCGACTTTCTAGATCACTTCGCACTCTGGAGTCTTCTCCAGCTCTCCATAAGACCTGACCAGACATCGGCCACCTCCCGCTTTCAGGTTCTACTCTCCTACCAAGGTAAGACTCACTACTTTGACTTTTTTTCAGAACTCACCGAAGGTCAGTACCCACTTTTCTATGGTCTGGAATGGATCCTGAAAAAGTTTGGAAAGAACAGAGGAAGCCTCGAGCGCTATGAGGCCCTCCTCCAGAAGAATCTCGGAACCCGACTCAAGATCGGTAAGAGCTTTGAAAATTTCTTGTTAAAAAACCAGGAAGCCATCAAGGCCGACCCGAATCTCAGTAAGTATTATTTCCGTGGTTCTCAAATTCTCAGAGAAAATGAGACCATTCCTCCCCTTGCACTTAAAGATGTAATAAAAAGTTTCAGGCAGGCAAAGGATCAGCAGAAGATCATCATCAATACCTACCTGACCCCATTTGCTACCACGACAGGTGCAAGTGGGAGCTGCAACTATGACTTCAATCTTTACGATAATTCGATCTTTCTCATCGATCGGGTGATCCCTGTGGCCAATCTTTTTGGACTCGCAAAAGGAAAAGATTCCTTCATGGCTTCCTCGTCTCAGAAAATTGAAAAGTTCGAGTCTCTTCTGGGGACCCCGCTTTTTAAAGGTAATTCTAAGGTGCGCTCTTCTGCAGTCTGCGTGATCGAGTCCCCTAAAAACAAGATCTGGACCTTTTCAAACCAGAGCCGGGATCCAGGCCAGCATCTCTTTCACCTTGTCCGCTATGGTCTTCCGAGTGCACAGTCTGTTTATGATGTGGACCGGCTCATCCGGCACTCCCGTCACCTCTTCCTCTCAGATCCTGTACGGCTTATCATCGAATCCGACCGCAGCCGGGAGGATCAAATCGAAAACCTCCTGAAACTGAATTTGCCAATCTACAACTCTGAGAAGCTCGGAAACATCTGGGCCTGGGCAAGTCTCGACGATACCTCCCGCTTCATCATCGATGACCGAAACTCCGGGGCCTATCTTTGCAAGTGATCATAGTAAAAGGACTCGCTTCAGGAAAAGAAACGGAACTCACCGTTTTACCCGAGTCCTTAGATGAGAACCTTCTCACCTGGCTTCGCGCCCAGGGTGTTACAATTGCTTCGTCCTGTGATGGCGAGGGAGTCTGTAAAAAATGTGTGATTCAAAACGGCTGGCTGACTTGCGTGATGACGGTGGGGAGCTTTCTTAAAAAAGCCCCCCACGGAATCGTAGAGGTGAGTTACTTATAATTTCTTGTGTCGTCCCTTACCATCAATCACAATGGTTGAGACTTTAGTCGTAGAGCGCAGAATATTGCTCACGTTGTGCTCAATGAGAAGTGTCGCTGCGGCCAGAGGATTACTCCGAGAGCCATTATTCTGGATGCCCCCGAGTTTCATAGTCGCGCTGAAGTCAAAGCCCCAGAGAACATCTGCTTCAGGAACGATTTGTGCTCCAGAGATGTAGGCCCCTTTCCCATCGTATGAGCCTCCGTAGGCCCACATGACTTTAAACTTAAATGTGACAACGGCAATGTTATAGAGATTGTAATAAGTGATGGAATAGCTTTTTGTTCTAGGAAGAGGTGCCCATCTCTCAGTATCCATCACATCGACCGGCTGCCCATTTACTTTTGGAACGACACTGATGGGAGCGTACTTAGTGGTGATGTGAGGACGGCCTTTATCAATCAACTTATAGATATCTTCGCCGAGGGCCACGAGGTCCCGGGCAACACTGATGACTTTCCCGGCCCGGTCAATGGGATCCACAGGATTGTTGAACTCATTGTAGTAGTTATCAACCGAGAGAGTCTTTGAGACTTCCTGATTGAAGACGTCGACGGTGATCTCCTTAGTCTCAACCTTTGAGATCGTGTAGAAATCTATCTCCTCCGCACTCATTGAGGCGAAAGCACTTCCGGCACCCAGAAGACAGGTTGTCACGAGTAGAGCTTTAAGAACCATGGAATACCCCCTGTATTTCGAGCCCAAAAAACCATTCTCGACCGTCAAAGTCAATGCTTTGGGACAAGGAGTAAGGAAAGTTAATGACGCATACCGCCATTTACATACCCCCTATTAAAATTACAGAGTTTTCCCTTGTCAGACTCAAGAGTGCCTTAGTAAATTTGTCGTCATTAATTTTAAGTTTTTCTAATGTTTGATATTAATAGATCTAATGAAAGGGGATCCATGAAATTTTCGCTGCTGCTCGCTACCCTCGTCTTTTCTCTCCCGTCCCTGGCCCTGACTCTCGGGACCTACAACATCCGAAATTTTGATTATGATGAGCGATCGCGAGTGCGAACAAACAAGTCTGAACTTGCAGACATCTTGAGCAGCCTCAATGCCGATGTTTTAAGCGTTGAAGAGATCAATAATGGAAAAGAGTTCGGTCGCTTCCTTTCCGCTCGCCTCCCGGGTTACGACTTTGAGCTGACCCGATGTGGTGGTGAGCACGGTCAAACTCTAGGCTTCATTTACAACACCCGCACGATTGAACTTCTGGGCTTTGAAGAAAGCCTTGCGACTTCCAACCCTGGCCAGAGCGAAACATGTAACTCTGGATCCCGACCGCTTGCGATCGGAATCTTTAAGGTAAAAGCCACAGGACAAAAATTCATTGGGGTGACAGCTCATCTTAAGTCCGGCGGTCAGACAAACTCTATCCATAAGCGTGCTAAGCAATACGAAATCATCCGGGACGTTGTCCGTTCAGTACAGGCAAAGACAGGAGTAAGAGACTTCTACATTGCTGGGGATTTCAACTCCACAACCTATGAGTTCCGTGGGCCAGATTACACCAACCTCAGACGAGTGGTTTCTCAAATGGGCGGAAGCGATCTGGCAAATACCATTTCCTGC
>CAZPFM010000083.1:1485-7925 GCA_964585845.1 uncultured Bacteriovorax sp. | reverse complement strand
GTAATTGATTAGACGTCTACCGGAGTCTCATCAAGGCATTCAATTTTAAAGGTGCCTTCGTTATTGAGATCCTGAAGGGTGGAAATTTTCATCTTGATGGAATGAACGACGTCGTCCTCAGCTAAGAGAATGGTAGATCCGTAGAAGTCAATTTTATCAAAGGCCCGATAAATACTTATCTTCCGGCCTTTTTTCAATCTTCTGACATGATCAGGATCAACGTTTTTCATCGCGATGATTGTTTGCGATCCGTTTTCATTGGCGTAGAGAGAGCTCTTCTTAATTTGCACATCATGCTCGAGGGTAAGGACACAGGAAGCAAGTGTCGTTGCCTCGGCAACCGTAGTCTCCGGAGGAAGCTCCAGGGCACTAGAAAAAGCCTTCAAGCTAAGAAGCATGGAGAATAGAATGAGCACAGTTTTCATGCTCATAAGCTTATTCCAGTTCTCCATGGCTTTCTATCCATGCGGTAATAAGGTAAGAGGCGTCTATTAAATAGACACTACCCCAGGGCCTTCTCAAGGTCCGCGATAAGATCATCACAGTCCTCGATTCCCACGGATAAACGGATGAGGTTATCAAAGATTCCAAGCTCTTCCCGAACCTCTTTTGGGATCGAGGCGTGAGTCATGATCGCCGGGTGATCCACGAGACTCTCGACTCCTCCTAAGCTTTCGGCCAGGGAGAATAGTTTTACAGTCTCAAGAAAGCTTCTTGATTCTTTGATTCCACCTTTCACGAAGAAAGTAATCATCCCCCCAAAGCCTTTCATCTGCGACTTGGCGAGTTCATACTGGGGATGGGACTTAAGTCCCGGATACACCACCCGCTCAACCTTAGGGTGCTTCTCAAGATACTCAGCAATTTTCTGAGCGTTTTGAGCGTGGGCCTTCATACGGATGGCAAGAGTCTTTATTCCCCGAAGAACGAGCCAGCTGTCAAATGGTGACTGGGATGGACCGATGGCATTCTGAAGGTAGAAGAGTTTATCCCGGAGATCCTGGGAGTTCATCATGAGGGCACCACCAACCACATCAGAGTGGCCGTTAATGAACTTTGTCATGGAATGGATCACAAGATCTGCTCCAAGATCAAGAGGGTTCTGGAAGAATGGGGACATGAAGGTATTGTCCACCACCACGAGGGAGCCTGTGCTCTTAGCAATCTTTGAGACGGCCACGATATCAGAAATCTTGAGCAAAGGATTGGTTGGAGTCTCCAGCCAGATGAGGGCCGGCTTCTCCGCTTTCATCTTCTCTTCCAGGGTCTTAAGATTGGTCGTATCCACAAAGGAGAACTGGTGAATCTCAGGGAAAACTTTTGAGAAGAGGCGGTAAGTCCCACCATAGACATCGTCTCCACAGAAGATCTTTGAGCCCTTCGGCAGCATGTGCATGATGAGAGTT
Source organism: uncultured Bacteriovorax sp. (assembly GCA_964585845.1). Classification (GTDB taxonomy): domain Bacteria; phylum Bdellovibrionota; class Bacteriovoracia; order Bacteriovoracales; family Bacteriovoracaceae; genus Peredibacter. Next base: position 6,519 of record CAZPFM010000083.1, on the reverse strand, counting down.
GAGGCGGAGAGACCAGAAGCTGTCACAAGGCAGTGTAGAGCGTTCTCAAGAGAGGCGAGGCACTCTTCGAGGCGAGTTCTCGTCGGGTTATGGGATCGGGTGTACTCATAGCCCTTGTGCTCTCCTGGAGAGCTCTGGACGTAGGTAGAGGTCTGGTAAATGGGTGGCATGATGGCACCCGTCGTTGGATCAGGCTCTCCGCCAACGTGAATAACTTTAGTTTCAAACTTCATTTCTTTTGTACTCATTTCAATAGATCCTTCATTTCATAGGCGGCCGCAAGAGTGGAGAGTCTTGCAATGACCGAATAAACAGCTTCTTTAATTTGATGATCACAGCTCTGCCGTATCTCAGCGATGCAGAACTTGCGGTAAACCATCCCCTGGGCATTGAGATTATTTTTTGATGTCCGGAGGGGATTAGTCCGGAGAAATCCTCCCGCACTCTTTCCATCGATGAGATAGATTGTGACTTCGGCCGGGGCTTCATCGTACTTAAGAATCGTTTCCACTCCCTCCTGGATCAGAACCTTAGTGAACTTAAGATTATTTTTACCCACATCCATCTTGTTTCTTCCCTTCCTGTTCATGGAACGGATTTCTTCACCGGAACTCACAACGGAAATTCCCATACCGTAGGTGCCCTGGGAAGCTTTCACGAAGACAGAAGACTGTTCCGGAAGATCTGAGAGAACTTTATCCACCTCGAGGGCCAGGGGCTCAAGGCCATCTTTGGTATTAAAATCCACATGGTCCACAGAAGAGAACCGGGCACTGATGAGATCCGGATCAATTGAGAAGGCTGCACTAAATTCTTCGGCCACTCTTTTATAGTGGGCGAAATGATGGATCTTCTGCCGCTGATACCAGCCCACGAAGGGAGAAGGCATGACGGGGGTCTTTAAGTTTGCCCAGTCAATGGGAAGTGGGGAAGACTGATCGTTGTTGAGGAGGATGAGTTCGAAGTTGAAGACTGATCCCTCTGTGCCTCCCACAAAGACTCCGTCCATCACCTTTGCCTGGTGAATGACTATTTTGTGTCCGGAGTGGGACTCAAGCTCAATGGAGGCAAGTTTTCCGTCCTCGAAGAGATTTTTATCAGGTGAAAAAATCGTCACATCGGCTTCGGCCCTCTCAATGGCTTCAGAGAGGTAGAAGAGATGATCAAGGTAGAACTTATTTTTGGTGTGAGACTCTGAGAGAAGTCCCACATTTTTAAGACCTGGCTTAATCCGGTCGAAGGCCATCCGGAAGTATTCAGCGCAGTAGCGCATATCTTTACTGCAGAGATTATTGAATCCCGCCGGGTACATATTGTGATCCACGGGAGCGAACTTAAACTTACTCTCACGGATGTCCACACTTGAGGTGAGGGGCATCGGGAGTTTCGACTGGGCTTCATCAATCCAGTTATTGAGTTCGTTATAGTGATGGCAGAAGAAGTCTTCGAGCTCCGCCTTGGTGGTAATCTTAGGACTCATACTGTTTCCAATGTTGGGTAAGAAGGTGGATGTGCTGAGCGGGAGAAAGGGAGATGACTTCCGGAAAATCAAGAACACTCGTGAAGTTCCCACGGAGTTTATCTTTTAATGTATTCTCCCGCTTCTGAATCGAGTCCCGGATTTGTGTAAGTTTAGGGTCGGCCGGATCCCAACCTTTAAGCTCTGCTTCGAGACATTTATTAAGAACAAGGTAGTGATCGTCATGGATAAAATGCCGGGCATGGGTCTTCATCTCCACCGCTTCCTGGGCCTTGCCTTGCTCCACAGATGTCACAAGAAACCAGTTGCAGGTGGATTTTTCTTTGAGCTTATCCTGCAGACCAATGCCTTTTAAAAAAGCATCTTTTGACTGATAGATGACCTGGACCGCTTCGATGAAGTCATCGATAAATTGAGCACCAGTTACTTTCTGAAGTTGATTGAGAAGTTTTTTAACTCCGGCCGAGACCACGCGGTTAATAAAGCCTAGACCCATGACCCGCTTTCCGGCCTTCGCTGATTTCTGTCCCAGATAGCTGAAGATCTCCACAAAGCTCTGGTCAAAGAATGACTTAATCTTATCAAGCCCCTCTAGAAAATCGAGGAAGTGAGCACCGGGAGGAGTGTCGAGAACGATCACATCAAACTTCCCCGACTCCATCTGCATCTGAACCTCCACCAGAGAGAGGATTTCATTCATCCCTCCATAGGGTTTGGAGAGGATCTTCACGATATGATTTTTCTCTAGATCCGGTGTTTTAATACTCGCCGACATGCGGCCGATGGTTTTTTCAGGTGACATGAGAAGGGCATGCATAGGAACACCCTCAAGTTCTACACCCTTAAGCTCTCCGATATGTTCTTCAGAGAGCCCCAGGAGATCTTTTAGCCGTCGTGCTGGATCAATGGTGATGAGGAGAACACGATGCCCTCCCTTAGCGAGACTCAGGGCACGGGCGGTCGCCAGAGTGGTTTTACCGACTCCCCCTGTACCGCAAAAAATTTCCAGTGGTTTAAACGTTGTTTTCAATAGCGAGTATCTTAGCTGAAAAGGGCCCTCTACCCAAGTCTATCTTCAGGGAAGCGCCGCAACGGGAGGGGATTTCTCCATTGTAATATGGACAGTTGTCCCATGATGATCCGGATAGGACTCGATGGCACGGGACTCGATATGAATCACCCCACCGAATTGCTTTAAATAGGCTTCAGCCTGGGAAAGACCATAACCTGTGCCTGGCTCACCGAGGGTGCCGGGTCTTGAGACTTTCTGAGACATGTCGAGGATTTCTTTCAGAGACTCTGAAGGAATACCGATTCCCGAATCAATAACGTCAATCATCACCTGCGTTGCATTTTCCTTGGCCTTCACAATGATCTTCTTGCCGGGTAAAGAATATTTGATGGAGTTGGAGATGAGGTTACCGAGAACACTGGTTGTGAAAATGACCTGATCGGCCAGGAAGGTGGTCTCCGGTTGAAGACCGTCTTCAAATTCAAGCTGAAGATTTTTATCAGCGAGTCTTTGCTCAAAAACCACCTGGATTTCCCGGATGCAATCCACGAGTCTGACAGGTGTTCTTTGGTACTTAAAACTTCCAGCGTCGATGGACTCCATGGTGAAGACTTTTTGAATCACACTGCGAACAAGCTCGGTCAAGACTGAGAGTTTAGGCAGGAGGCTCGCTGTGACTTCAGGATCCTGTTTGACAAGAATCCTTGAGAGGATGAGGGACTGTCCCTGGATGGGACCTGCGATGTCATGAAGAACGATGCGGATGAGTTTTTCTTTCACTGTGAGTGCACGGGTGAGATCAGCTGTGCGCTCCTGCACGACAGATTCGAGTCGCTCTGTTTCCCCTAATGTATGCCGCTCGAAGATGATAGCGAGAACCGAGAGCGAGAGCAGTTGGTATGAGCTAAAGGCCATGGCCCAACCCCAGATTTGATTCCCCTCCATCCCTCTGAAAATGGCAAAGTTAATCGTGTGAACAAAGGATAGGAAAAGGAGGATGCTGATGAAATTCTGAAGCTTCGTAGCAGGGCGGCCTCCGTCAAAGGAAAGAGAATACGCAATGTGAAGCAGGATCAGACCCAGAGTGAGGCAGACAGGTATGGCCAGTCCAAAGAAAGTGCTGACAATCTGAGAAGAAATAAGGGTGAGTACAATCCCCAGCAGCCAGAGAGTCACATAAGTTTTAAAGGGGGGCTTGACTCCCACAGGCTCAAGCAAAAGTTTTCCGAGGATACAGATGGGAACAATGCATGTTGAAAAAGTTAGGACCGTCAGTAACTTGTCTTCTTGAAACAATCCCATAAGGATGGTGAACGCCATGAGACTTCCCCAGTAGGCCACCAGGACTTTAAGGGCTTTAATCTTTGTGCAGGAATAGAGACATAGATTGAGAAGAAGATTGATGAGGAGAAAACCCAGGAGCACGAGAAAAAGAATCGGTAGGACCTGAGTTTCAATACTATTCATAGAAAGACTATTTAACAGATTTTAAAGTTTTAGAAATGACCCAGGACTCCGGCCTCAGGCTTAAAACAATTGACCTAATTGATTCTCGAGACTCGACTCGATTTTGAGCTGGGTTTCATCTAAAGAGTGGGGCAGGACGCAGAGAATCTTTTCCTGATTCTGATCAATAAGCTTCTGCTCATTCTGGGCCTTCTCTTTAAGTCCCTGGGGAAGGAGATCCAGTTTGGAATCCACCAGAGGGTAGAGATAGTTATTGATAGTGATATCCACTTCCACGGGAGTGCGTTTTTTCAGGCTCTCTTTGAGTTCAGTTGCTTCTTGCCAGGACATGAGACTTGGAAGGCTTATTACATGAATCTTTGTGTAGGCCGGATCATTGAGTTTTGCGAGCATCTTAAGGGTATCATCAAAGACAATCCCGCTGCCGAAGATCTCACCGAAATTTGACGTGCTCTCCACCATGGTGAGGGCATGCCCGGAGGCCGGAGCATCGAGGACGATGGAGAGATTGGGATTGTCTTTTCCCATCTCCAGAATCTTTCCAAGAAAGATGAGGTAGCTGAATCCGGGAACCATATTGATGAGGGCCCTGAAAAAAGGAGCCTTCAGGATCCAGCTTGCGATCATTCGGGAGCCAAGGCGTTTTTCCACGTAACCACGAGCGCAGTCCTCGAGATCCAGGTGGATCTCCCGGATGCCCCCGACATTACGGTCTTCACTAGGGGAGCTCTTATCGGTCATTGATTGATTTTTAAAGGTAAGATACAGGGCCGGCTGACCGGCCTTCATGAGTTCTTTTACGAACGCACGGCTTAAGGTCGTTTTGCCGACGCCGCCTTTGCCGGTGAAGATGTAGAGGCGTCGGAAAGTTTTCATTTAGAACAGGTACATGCCAGTCAGAAGAAGCTTCATGTAGTAACCCTTGAGGTCGCTGCCTTCGTCTTGCTGGACCTTAAATGGCCAGTGCATCTGAGCAAGGATTCCGATGACATAATCTTCGTTTAAACGAAGATCAACACCGCCCCCGAAGTTTAAACCGAAGGTGAGTTTTCTCTTCGTATCAGAGTCACCGTCT
>CAZPFM010000083.1:0-1475 GCA_964585845.1 uncultured Bacteriovorax sp. | reverse complement strand
GAAACGAAGACCACCGAGAAAGAAAGGAGAGAAGTTATCATACTCAAAAACCCGGGCCTTGATGGAACCGGTGAGACCCATGAGCTTTATGCGCTCAGAATTATCCGTGTGCTCAGAGATGTGAGCATCCACGAGAAGATCAAAAGAGTGGCTAGCAGCATAGCTGTAGAGAAAATCAACAGTGATCTTATCCTGGCCATGCTTAGCGTAGTTTCCAAATAAGAAAGTTTGACCAAGACCAATCCCGATACCGTGCTCCCGAAGTCTTCTCGGAGAAGGGGCCTGGGTGCTTGGATACGAGCTTGGTTCCTCACGCACTTCATGTTCCGTTGACTCGGTCTTAGCGCGACGAGGTTCGGCAGGTTTCACATCACCAGAGTATTCTGTACTCGTTTGAGGAGTCTGGATCTTACGAGGTGCACTCGTTTGAGAAAGAGAAAGGGAGGGCTTAAAAAAACTCATGGCCACAAGGGCCATGAGTAAGATTCGAAAATTTGATTTGCTCATGAACCTAAGATTAGTTCAGAGTAGTGGAATTTTTCATAGAAGAATTCATACCAGTAACGAAAGCTGGCATTTCTGGAGCAACTGGAGTCGCAGGCATTTCGAAGTTCATATCGAGCTTCGCCTCGAGACCCTGGATGTAACCAGTAAGAGTACCTTCTTCAGAACGGATAACACGCTTAAGAAGCTCAGTGTTACCTGGCTTAAGGGACTTACGCTCTTGATCGAAAAGAAGCTGAATCTGAGTCATGTAAGTGATGTCGTTCTTAGACTTGTTGTCGATAACCTGGATCTCGTGACCTTCACGAATGATCTGAGCGATCTCTTCAAGAGTTACATAGCAGCTTTGGAAAGTGTCGTAGAGCTTGCGGTTCTGGTAACGCTTGATGGTACGTACGTCTTTCATGTAATTCCCCTAATTTTTTGTTTATACCCTTTCAAATCTTTTCAAAGGTATGGTCGGTTAAAAGTTTAAATAAAATTTCAAGGATGTGGGTGGGGCGTCAAAGCAATCTTGTTTTTGCGCGCTACCTACATCGCCAATACGGGGCTGGTTCTACTAACACCCAAGAACCATGTCAACTCAGAAGGTCATAAATAAACCTAAAGATGAAATTTTTCATCACTAAAGGGGTAATTTCTTCCCCATTATCCAAAGGTTACAGTCGAAGTTCCAGCCATTTGGCCGTCATTCCTGCCGCGTCAAACTCTTACCTTTTTACAATCAAAATTCTTAAAAAGGGTGATTGAAAATCCGATAAGGCTCTTAAGAAGTCCCAAGAAGGGACCTCCCCGATGCACAGGAAGCCTATGAATTTTCAACTCCTCTCAGCCCTCCTTTTATCCGCTCTCCTGGTGAGTTGTTCCCATATAAAACCTGCTGAAAATTCCCAGGTGACTATGGATATGCTGACACCAGAGCAGGTGGAGGACCTAAACCGAGAGGCCCTGGATCTTGCCTCTCAGAAGCT
>CAZPFM010000082.1:0-7954 GCA_964585845.1 uncultured Bacteriovorax sp. | reverse complement strand
GGTAATTTTTGTGGACAAGGATGCAGCTTAAGGTACTAGGTTAATTATGAGCGATATCAAATCTTATATAGAAAGGACTTCTAAGCTTCTTCCGAATATCAGGCCACTGAAGTCCTTTCTTCATTTAAACATGTTTCCGGATATGCTGGACAAGAAAATCTGGGAATCCTTAGAATTGACCCAAAGAGCTTATAATTGGAATCCTTACTTTAGTATTCATCAATACAGAGAACTATATGCTAATGGTAAAATTAAAAGTGATCAGCTTAATAAGCTTTTAGTAGATAATCGAGATCTATTCGATACTGAAGCTGATTTGCTAGTAAATGAAAGACTTTTACCTCTTTCCGAAAAATCTTACCGGCCATTGCACAAATGTATTAACAACCAAATACAAGCTTCAATAAATGAATTAACTGAACCATTGCTCGTTAGGTTTTTATCTTCCTATTATGATCAGGGAATATCGAAGACTAAAATGCCTTTTGCTGAAGAGGGGATGTTTAAATGTTTTCAAAACCTTTGCACTAATAGCTTTCTACCTTTTTACCCTATAAAAAAATCGCTTTTTGCTGAAGATTGGGCCAAAGATCCTGAAGAAATTGTTGATTACATCCTCAGTAAAATTCTTAAGGATCATGATCTTTATGGGAATTATATTCAGGAGTGTCTTTTGAGTCTTAAGGGCTGGAGTGGGCTGATAAAAACCGTACAAAGAGAGCCTTCTCTTCTTATTCATAAAAGACCATCAAGCTTAATAGAATTTCTCGCTATTCGACTAATAATTGAATATAGCTGGATAGAGCGCCTTTCTCCTGAGTTTTCACCAGTTACGATAGGCGAATTTAAAAAGGAAGTTACTTCTTCACCTATTGCGCTATCCACCCGAGATTTAAAAGTTTTTGAGGTTTGGCAAAAGGCTTTTGAACGTACTTACTTATCAAATATTATTCCTTTATATAGACAGCATCTCAGCTTTAGGGACGACCAGTCTAACCAAAGTTACCAAGCCTTGTTCTGTATCGATGATCGGGAATGCTTTCTCAGGTATGCAATAGAAACTGTTGAACCTAAATGTACTACATTTGGAACTCCTGGACACTTTGGTCTCGACTTTAATTTAAAGTATGGAGAAAAAGGGCATCCTGTTAAACATTGTCCTGCACCAGTAGAAGCAAAGTTCACCTTAATTAAAAAGAATCCAAGAAGCAGAGATGTAAAGTATAGATGGTCACGAAAGTTGAATCCTTTTAGAGATTACGTTGATGTATTTTATGAAGGTGTTCTAGGATTGTGGGCTTCCCTTCAGCATACTATTCTCCATAAAGAAACAAAAAAGGGTCCCATAGAGTTCTGCTTGCCTTTTAACATCGATCCGTTTCAAGAAAATGGTTATTCCCTTAAAGAAGCTGCTAAGCGAGTTTCAGATGTTTTAAAGTCGATAAGATTAACAGAAAACTTTTGCAGAAACGTATTCATCATCGGGCATACTTCTTCTTCGGTTAATAATCCTTACTATACGGCTTACGGTTGCGGAGCGTGCTCCGGTCAGAATGGTGCTGTAAACGCAATAATCTTTTGTTCTATAATTAACAATAATCAAGTTCGGGAGATTCTAAATCAGGAGCATCAAATTTTAATTCCTGAAACCACGACTTTTGTAGCCGCTTGCCATGATACTTGCCGAGACGTCATTACACTTTTTGTAAATGAACATCAAAAGCATGTACCGGAGATACAAGATTTTAGTAAAATTTTAACAAGAGCATTAGAATCACTGGCGCTTAAAAGAATAAATGACTTTGAGTTAGCACCCAAAAGTTCATACCCTCAAGAAGCCCTTTGGCATCTTGAGTCTCGATCTAGGGCCATTTTTGAGCCACGACCAGAGTTGGGGCATACCAACAATGCTTTATGTATCATTGGTAAACGGGCACAAGGATTTACTTTTGAGAGAAGAGCTTTTTTGCAGTCCTACGATCCAGCAGAAGATAATGATGGTAAAATATTAGAAGGAATTCTAATGGCAACTGTTCCAGTCTGTGGAGGCATAAGTCTAGATTACTTTTTTTCCAAAATTAATCCCTTGATTGGGTCAGGTAGTAAACTCTCTCATAATATAACAAGTTTAATAGGGGTGAGCCATGGAACAGAAGATGATCTGCTCTGCGGTTTAGCAACACAAATGGTGGAACTACATCAGGCTTTGAGGATTACTTTCATCATTGAACAAGAGCCTCTAGTCCTGAATATGATTATGGAACGTAATAAGACAATTAAAAATTGGATTCAGAATGAATGGATTCAACTCGTATTACATAACGGCCTCAATCAAATGCTCTATTATGAAAACGGTGAGTTTGAAAATTTTCATGAGGTCATTCCGTGCTAGAAAAAGTAGCTGTTGTTTATCTTTTACCGCTTGTTACTTGCCTACTGATTCTGTTTATCAAAGGCGAAAAAAGAATCACGCAAGTCTCATTTGTGGCTAATCTTCTGGTGTTCATGCACACGATTTTTCTTATAGGTTACTTTGTCTTTGCAAAACAAAGTTTTCAGGAAATCCATCTTGGTGAACTTGCTTATGAAAGAGAACATTTTGAGTTTGATTTTTTATTTGATGAACTAGCGGTACTTTTCTCATTTATAATTGGATTCTTATCCCTCGTGGTAATTAAATTTAGCTCATACTATCTTCATAGAGAGATTGGTTTTAAAAGGTTCTTCTTCACGATAAATTTATTTATTTTTGGTCTTTATTTGCTCAGTATGGCTGGGACTTTAGATCTGTTTTTTGCTGGGTGGGAGATCGTCGGACTATCTTCATTCCTTTTGATCGGGTTTTATCATGAAAGGACCAGGCCAGTTCGAAATGCTTTTAGAGTGTTTACTATTTATCGCATCTGCGATTTTGGCCTTCTTATGAGTGCCATACTAATTCACTTATATCTTAAGAGTTATAATCATTTTTATGCAATGGAACATATAGAAAGCCTGCCTGATTTGACCTTGGTTAAAACAATACTTCCACTTTTGTTAGTTTTTGCATCGATAGGAAAATCTGCTCAGTTCCCTTTTGTAAATTGGCCTGCACGAGCAATGGAGGGGCCTACACCTTCATCGGCGATATTTTATGGTGGTCTATCGATTCATTGTGGTGTGGTTTTACTTTTGCGAACGTATCCTTTGTTTGAAAGCAATAATATCATTCTCGGAGTCATTTTCACTATTGGCCTATTGAGTTTTATTTATGGAAGGAGAATTGGCAAAGTTCAATCCAATATAAAAGGTCAATTAGCATATTCCGCAGTTTCCCAGATCGGTTTGATGTATATTGAAATAGCTTTAGGATTAATTACATTGGTTTATATCCACCTATTTTGTCATGCGATTCTTCGTTGTTATCAGATTTTAGTCTCTCCCTCAATTGTAGCAGATTATGTTTTTAATCAAGATCAAGAATCCGAGTCAATTCCTCTTAATAGAAATTTAAAATTATCCACGACATTTTTCTCGTTTGGAATCCAGGAAGGACTCATTTCGATTACCGAAAGAGGATTTTTTCCTTTTCCAATGATCATGATAAAAATTTATTTTAAGAAATACTGGAAGTATCTCGTGGCCTTACCGCTTTTTGCATACATCTTGTTTTATTTTGTGTTTACAACAAGATTGGTTGCTTTTAATTATCGTGAGTTTGCAGCTCATATAATAGGTTCTTTAGATTTGGGACTTTGCTTGTACTGTTTAATTTCCAATGATCCTCCCAGAAAAATTTGGAATATCTTTTTTCTTTCAATGATTTCTTTCATCTCTTCTAATCTCATTTTTAGCGAACATGCTGGGGCAGGAGTATTGCTCTATACTCTTGGAGCGGCTCCTTGCTGGATATTGGGATACGTAGCCTTAAGAAAAATTCCACCAGTGCCACTATATCGGTATAATGGACTGTATTCACAATATACAAGAGAGTATTATCTGTTTTTGCTAGCTTTTATAGGTCTCGCTGGTTATCCATTTACAACAATATTTTGGGCAGAAGATGTTTTGTTTGGTGAGCTTTTAACTGAGGCTCCACTCTTATTAGTTTTTACTGCCTTAAGTATGGTTCTAAATGGTTTTATTGGAGCAAGGTTACTGGTGAAGATATTTTGGGGCTTTCCTAGCTATACTAAGGTGTAAAGAGTGGTTGAAGATCTCGATCCTATTATTTCACAAACCCCCAAAATAGTATCTTATCTCTTGCATCTATATCTATATCCCCATGAAACAATAGACCTGGAGATTTGAATTATTGAGAGATCTAAGATAGAAATTATTAAGACCAGAACATCTGATACCGGAGGCTTGTCTTTCTATTCAATTAACATAGATGTTCCGAATGAATTTCCAGCTTTCGATGAAGAAGCTTGTCTAAAGATTGAGAATCATTTGATGAAAAAAGCGAGGTATGTTTTTACCTCTTTTGAAAACTGCATGCTTGAACATTTAACATTAAGAATTTCATATTAGCTCGTCTTGACCCAAAGATCTAATAGACCAAAAGATTCTGAATATCGGCCATTGATTTTTTCACTTATTAGTAAAGTATATTCTGGAGGAAAAGCACCTCCAAAGCCATGATATGTGACCACTCGAGTTCCAACTTTTAAAGTTTTTAATTTTTCTTCAACTAATTGCACATAAGAATCATAATGGTTTTTATTCAAAGTGATTGTTTCATCTACCCAAAAATAAGAGTCATTCATAATGTGTTCATAGAAAGGATTAAAAAAGTAAAAACAGTCGAAATCGTTCCAATTTACTTCTGACATGTTTCCATGAATGAATTTTACATTTTTAATCTCAAATTCTAGCTTTACTTCTTTTGCGATTGTTACAAGATGCTGTCTTTGTTCAATGCCAGTAAAATGGCCTTTTGAGTTAGTTAATCCAGCAATTAAGCAGAACTTTCCACAACCTGATCCCACATCAAGAATTCGAGAATTCTCTGAAGGACTCAGTAACTCCAGAACTCGGTGGGCCACGTGACAAGGAGTCCAATGAGGAAAGGATTTATTTGCGATCTTTTTTGGAAAGATTCGATCAAAGTAATAATCAGCTACCTGTGTATTGGCCTGATAGGCACTAATTATTTTCTTTATTCGACTTGACCTAGGTTCTGATGGGATGAGCCTGGCAATAATTTCCTCTATCTCATTTTCAAAATCATCTACAACTGAAGAAAGGGAGAGCTTTTTCATAGTTTTTCCTAGATGCAATCTGATGCAATAGGAGCATTGTACAATAAGAATGATAAAAAACAAGTTTCGGGTTTAGATAGGAATTATTCTTGGACTTTAAAGATTTATTTCTTGGAGCATTTTTCGCAAAGGCCATAGAATACTAAAGATAAATTGGCCTTGGAGAAACCGTGTACATCTTTGAGGGCATTCTCGATTTTTTCAAAAAGCTGTTTATTTCCCCTATTTGCTTTTCCGCATGATTTACAAATATAGAAGTGATGAACTTCTTTATCGAAAATGTACTGAAAGCATTTTCCTTTTTTAGGTAGATTGAGTTCTTGAATAATATCAAGCTTCTTTAGCACCTCTAAGTTACGATAAATACTGGACCTATTAACTCCTTCCACCTTTGTCGTAATGAAATCCTGTATGTCCTTCAAAGGGATTTGGACCGACTTGTTATCCAAAAGATACTGAACAAGGGCCCGGCGAGCAGGGGTTATTCTCATATTTTTAGATTTCAATACAGTAATTAGGTCACGGTGTTTTTTCATATAGCTCCATAAAGTACCAATTTTTTTCCGTTTTGCCACATCTATTAATGCAGCCTTATTTAGCCTTTCTCGACTTTACAGGAATTTCTATTTCAACGACCTCAAATGCACCTTGTTGCAATAAGAAGGGCTTTCTGCTATGTTAGTTTCAACATACGGAGACAGAATGAAACAACTAGATGGAATTTTAAGATTCGTTCAAAAAAACCAAACTAAGTCCCCTAAAGAAGCCACTTCCATGCAGTTGATTTTTTTTAACGATTCCGGAAATTCTCTTTTTTCAGAATATTTTGAAGAGAGTTCAACTAATTTCGAAACTTTTATGAGCATTGGTGATCATTACGTGGATACAAGGGGTAATGGACCTTCCCAAAGTCTTAATAGTTACAGTCTTCTTGATATTTTTTCAGGTAAAGTTTTAGAAGCTCAGATTATTTCAAAATCTTGGTCTAAAAATATAATGGCCAAACATATTTCTAATTTCCTTTCTTGTATCGGCTTGCTGAACTTTGGACCAGTTGTTCTTTTAATTTCCCCAGGTGATAGACGAGATTACTCATCACTTGGCCGATACTTTTGTCAGATTGCCAATGACGAAGAGGTTAGGGCGATTTTGAGGACTAATTTTAACATTGATATCCCCCCTGAAACAGCTTTTATACATGTTTGCCATGATAAGGAGCGGAATCGCTTTAATGTTTCGAGGGGATATCCACTTACTAGCCATCATCAAAGTCATCTCAGTTATTTTGGAAAGAAATCAGAATGGGTTATGGACAAATATTTAAAATATAATTCTCACGCATTAGAAGGAAATATTTTAGCTAAAGACAAAGCTGTTTTTATTTGTGGCAGACGATCTTTAACTAAAGGTTTGTATTTAAATGGAGATGCCTTTTTACAATCCTATGATTATGCTAAAGATATAAATTGTAGCCAAGTTTTCAAAATAATCGAATCTATTACACCCAAGCTAAAACTTTCTAAATCTTCTGGCGCAAGTAGCTTGATACTGATTGAGCAACAATCTAGGAACTTGTCAGGAGCCCTTCTTTACCTGAAGGATAAAAACTTGCTAGTTCTCAAACACGCAAGACTGGCAACAATAGATCCAGAGACTAAAGATATCGAGTTCCTCGGTGAAGGCTTAGTTTCTGAAAGTGTAGAACAATGTTAACTTGTTTTTATAAAGACTCATGGTCAAAATATCAGGAGAGTGATTATTTTCGAAGAGTGCTGAAAATCCTTCGGTATCACAATCCTGTTGCTCGCTTCACTAGGCCAACAACCCAGCTAGTTTTTTTTTCATCCCCGAAAGATGCACCTCTTCGCCAATATTTTGAAGAGAGTTCACGTCACTTCAAGACTTATAATACAAGCTATAAACTTTTTGATCTTCTCTCACATAACGAAAGCGACTTACCTGATAAAATAGGTAAGTACTATCCTCTTTGGTTTATTACTTTTTTGTATAAACTATCTATGATCCCTTTAATCGGTAAAATAGTTAACTCATTGCTGCCTTTTGAAATTCGATTACATTTTCAATACAGAACCAAATTACATTCACTTTCTGTAAATGACTTCGTAGACATGATCCTTCCGTCATTCAAGTCCATGGGGGTTGTAGAGTTTTCAAATCTAAATGTCTTCATCTGCCAGTCTTTGCATTTAAACGACCTCTATGGAATGAAGTTTTTATGCGAAATGTGTAAAAGAGAGGATGTTCAAGAGGGGTTCATTCGTAATGGTTTCAAGTTTACAGATGGTGCGACCTTCTTAACTGGCTTTTTTAATAAAAAAAGTTTCACCTTTAGTTTCTCCAAACAAATAGAAAAAGACTCTGGGAAACTACAAGGATACTTTCTCCGGAAAGTGGATTGGGTCCAAAGCAGAATGGGTTCTTTGAAATTTAATCAAGAAGCTTTACTTACGAAAGGATATGTTTTTGTTGCAGGCCGTAGACACCTTACGAGAGGATCTACTCTAAATAAGTCGGACGTTTTCCTCCAGTCCTATGATTTTCAAGAAGATCCTCAAATGTGTCATCTTCAGAAGCTCATTTTGCAACAGTTACCGGTGATTTTTACAGAAGGCCATGAGGAAATTTTAGTTGTGATTGAGCACTACCCAACCATGGTGCTTGGACTTATTAGTCGTAGTTCTGAGCTGAAA
>CAZPFM010000081.1:0-7983 GCA_964585845.1 uncultured Bacteriovorax sp. | reverse complement strand
CCCAGAACTCCATCACTGAAGATCTCGATCTCATCATGAAGCTTCGTAAAAAATACCGACATCCTAAGCGTGGATTCCGCATTCTTCCTGTCACTACCTGTTACACCCAGGTGCCGAGTTCCTACAATCACTTAAAAGAGCAGCGCATCCGCTGGCAGCAGGGTCTCGTGCAGACTCTCTGCTCACACCCTTCACTACTATTTCATCCGGGTCATGGATTCTTCGGTCTTCTTGCTATTCCTTATATGTGGTTTGTGGAAGTCGCCTCCCCGATCCTTGAAGGAATCGCCTGGGTCGTTGTTCCTTTTTCCATCTACCAGGGCTGGATCACCATGGACCTCGTCCTTTTCTATCTTGGTCTCGGAGTGGTCTTTAACGTCTTTATCACTTTCTTCGGTATCCACCTGGACAATCACTACGTTTCCAAATCCAGAAACTGGTCTTATATGACGAGCATCTTTCACACTTTCCTGATCCACTTCGGATACAAGCAGCTCAATTCCTGGTGGCGCTTCTGCGCACTTTTAAAGAGCGCGAAAGTCGGTAGCTGGGGGAATAATCCAAGAGACGAAATCCGGGTGGAGAGTTTAGCGGCTTAAATCGCCTATAGACCTCGAAAGAAAAGTAAACGCTTTGACCATTTTTTCGAGGTCTTCCGCTCTTCAGGAAGGCTGAATGGCTTTTTTCGGTAGCCGTCCCCTGGCTCCTTGGCGCATTCGATCTGTTGCTCCACCGTCTTCCGGAAGACCTCCATGAGGTTTTCCTCCTTAGCGCCGGTCTTCTCAATTCCTGCAGCGTTGAGACCCCGGATCACCTGGTAGATGGACTCTACGGTTGAGAGACAGCCCTCCATGGGTTGGTGCTTTATCTTAAACTCAGAAGTCTTTCCAGGAGTGAAACTCAACCGAGGGGTTTCATGAAGGGTGGTGGTGAGCTTCATCATTTTCTTAGCACAGGGCCAGGTGCCGTCGATGACGATGATCTGAAGAGGCCTTGATGGTCTTCTCTCAGCAAAACCATTTTCGATCTCGAGAGCATCGTCCCCCGGGTAAAGAAGAAAAGTTTCATAATCCGGGTCACAAAGTGCAGATTGAAAGTCTTTATCCTGATCAAAATTAATTCCCACAAAGATCCGGGAGTTTTTCAGGATGAGATGGGTAAAGCGGCCTGTCCCCACTTTTTCTTTCTTATGCTCCATGGGGTGCATGAGAATGAGATAGCGGGTCTCTGTCTCAAAGGGTTTAAGATGGTCACAAACACAGGTCCGGATCCGGCGACGGCAAGTGAGGCAGAGATTCATCTAGCCTCCGGCGAGTTTCACTTTGAAACCCGTCTTTTCTAGATGGGCCTTGATCTTCTCCCGGTGGTCCCCCTGGATCTCGATCATATGATTCTTGTAGGCCCCACCTGTCCCGCAAATGGCCTTAAGCTTTTTGGCGAGCTCCTTAAAGTAAGCCTCGTTATTCGGGAGTTCGAAAACCACGGAAACAGACTTTCCTCCGCGACCATTTTTCTCAAGGCGGACCTTGAGGGTGTGCTCAGAAGGATTTAAATCAGCGCTCTTCGGGCACTTGCAGGGATGGGCACCGCACTTCGGACAGCGTTTTTTAAAATTGGGGTCATCGCTATAGACGATTTCGTAATCAGACATGGCCCTATTTAAAAATTCTCCGGGAGAAGAGTCAATGAAATTATGCTAGAATGACCCCATGCCTCGCTACGTTCTCTTTCATAAGCCCTTTAATGTCCTCTGCCAGTTCACCGGGAGTGATAATGAGCGGACACTTGCAGAATTTAATCTTCCTAAAGGAATTTATCCTGCCGGAAGACTTGATAAGGATTCCGAGGGGCTCTTGCTCCTCACTGACGATGGCCCACTCATCGAGCGGCTTCTGAATCCAAAAAGTGAGAAAGAGAAAACCTATCTTGCACTCATTGAGCGCATTCCTACCGAAGAATCCCTGAAGCTCTTTCGGCAGGGGCTAAAAATCGAAGACTACACCACACTCCCCTCGAAGATTACCCTCCTCGATCCTCAACCAGTTATACCACCACGGGATCCACCCGTAAGGTTCCGAAAGACTGTTCAGGATGTGTGGGTGGAGATCAGGATCGTGGAAGGAAAGAATCGTCAGGTCCGGAAGATGACTGCGGCCATTGGGCACCCGACGCTCAGGCTCATCCGCACCCGCATCGCAAATCTTGAACTAAAGGATCTCGCCCCCGGGGAGTGGCGAGAAATAGAAGGTTCTGAAATTAAGCTCTAAGGCACGTAGTGCAGATCGCACTGCTCGAGGCATTCCTTATCATCCATCGCTCTTTTATGAACGGCAATGCTGATCCCGGTTCTGTTGGCCATGATATCCTTCTGATCAGGATTTCCACCGGTGAAAATGTCCTGGAACTCTTTCATGTATCCTATGGCCAGGACATGCTTTGAAGAGCAACGAAGAGTCAGCATGCATGAAGTTGAACAGTGCATGTTCTTATCATAATTGGAATGGGCCTTGGCTTTAGCAGTTGTGACTTTAATGTCCTGCCGATCGCAGAGAGTTTTTTTCTGAGCGAAGACGGAGAAACTTGTGAAGACGAAAAGAAGTAGAATCATTTTTTTCATGATGGGATACTATAATAATTTTTGAGTCCAGGGTGAGTGCCTGTAAAGATTACGTCTTTTTGCGGTCCTGGTAGGTGTCCTTCTCACTCAGCTGGCCTAAACCCAGGCCATAACTCTCTGAGATCTTAAGAGTCTCAAAAGCAGACTTCGAGTCCACCTCTCCTCGCAGGAGCCGAAGATAGGTCAAAACCTTTTGTTCGAGTTCCTGGGAACTCTCATGAAGGGCCTCGAGCCGGAAGTGACCGACACCCTTTTCAATGAGTTTGCCCACAAGAAAGCCCGCGGACTGAGGGATCGCCTTAAAAAAAGTATTCCGGCACTCGTGATCGGCCTTAAGAAAATGGAAGTTTCCATAGGGGTCCTTGAGCTTTACCTCATGCTTCTCGCAGGGCTTCCCACAATCCTTAAATGAGTACCCTTTTGAGAGGAAGGCCGCAAACACACAGTGCTCCATGTGAAACTCCGGCATGTACTGGTGAAGTGTAACCTCCGCAGTGGAAGGATCACTCTGCGTGAGAAGATCCATCAGCTGATCGCCGTTTAAGTCATAGGAGAGATTCACGGACTTTAGACCCTTATCCCTGAGGTATTTAAGAGAGCGGGAGTTAGTGACATTCAGAGAGAAGTCCCCGATGAGTTCAATCTCGGAGTTTGATTTTAAGTATTCTAAGGCGCCCAGGTTTCTCACGAGGATGAAATCTGGTTGAAGACGGATGAGAAGTTTAAGATTGTAGTACTCCGCGGGCTTAAGGATCCTCGTCGTCGCAATTCCCGTTTTGAAGCCGGCCTTCCGAAGAGAGTTGAGGGAGTCTTCGTAATGCTTTCCGAATTCAAAATCCAGGATGAGTTTTTCAATGGAATCTTGGTAGCGGGAAATCTGACTTTCCTTAAGAAATGTCTCCACTTGCTCTTTTGTGCGAAGAAGGACGGTGAGTTTTGCTATGGAGGACTGGGCCTCCATCACCGGCATCTCGGTCTTCGGCTCCTGGATCAGGACATTCCGTTTAGTCCGAAGATCATTCATCTTAGAGACAATTTCACGGCGAAGATTTTTTAACTCTTTCTGGTGAAGAAAAACATCTCTCTTGAGTTCCCAATTAAATTTTCCACCGGAGTAAACGGTCTGCGAGAGGGCAAAGAGTTCATCCCGGGCGAATCGGGAATCCAAAGGACGCGAGGAAGCCGCCTGCAGGAGTGACTCCGAAGAGGCTTCAACCATGCGCCCCTCTGGGTCCGTGGCAGAGACCTTAAGGGCCCCTCCAACCTCTCCTCTTACAGATAAATTCAAGGGAATCTTTTTTAGTTCATCCCGGTGACTCCATTTCCGCTGGAGACTCTGGTTTAAGCTTTCGTTGGAATTAAGGTAAACCCTCTCCCCGGCCTTGAGCTCAAGACCCTGAAGGAGTGAGACTTCAAAATTTTTTCCCATCTTTGTGACCGAGATAATCTTGGACCCTGATTCCTTATCTCCCACAAAGAGAAGACCCATCTGCTCTTTGAGTTCTACTGAAGAAGAAAGAAGAATTTTCTTCTTTCGAACCTCTAAGACTTCTCCCACGTGAAGCCCCCGGTGAGCGGAAAAGGTCCCGTCCACGAGGTTCTGGTGATCCACTCCATGAAACCATCCGGAAAAAAAGCCCCTGGAGTAAGTGCTGGAGAGCTCCTGGGTCCTCCGGGAAAGATCCAGTGGACCACCGTCCAGGAGTTCCCGGTAGTTTTTTGCAGCACTGGCAACGTATTCCGGGGTTTTAAGTCTTCCTTCAACCTTGAATGAATCAACACCCAGGCGCTTGAGCTCCCCGATCTCACTGATTCCCATGAGATCTTTCGGTGAAACAAAATAGGACTTATCCCCGGTGTCTTTTTTTACATCATCGACGTAGAGTTCATATGGAAGACGACAAGACTGAGCACACTGACCACGGTTGGCCGATCTGCCTCCGAGGGACTCGGAGGTGAAGCACTGACCAGAGTAGGCCACACAAAGGGCTCCGTGAACGAAGACCTCAAGCTCCTTATCAGTGGCGTTTCTGATAAGCTCAATCTCTTTTAAGGAATTCTCCCGTCCCAGGACAAAGCGGTCAATCTTCAGATCTTCCACGAGTTTCATGGCATCTGCGTTGGTCACTGTCATCTGAGTCGAGGCATGGATACGCTGGTTAGGGGCCATCTCCCGGATGAGCTTTGCTAGGCCCAAGTCCTGGACGATGAGAGCATCCGGCCCCATGGGAAGAATGTGTTTCAGGACTTCGATGACTTTTGGGAATTCATTCTGAAAGATCACCACATTAAAGGCGAGATTCACCTTCACACCATAGAGGTGACAGAGGTCGATCATCTCTTTAAGTTCTTCAAAGCTAAAGTCCGCACTTCTTCCGCGGGCGTTGAAGAAAGGCACACCGATGTAGACGGCATCTGCACCATGGTGCACGGCCGCAAGGCACATTTGCATGTTCCCAACAGGAAGAAGAAGTTCAGTCATATGAGGGGAATTTATAGGACTTCGAGACCCTTGGCCAGAGCCTACTCCTCTTCCTGGGCCTGCTTTAACTGATACTTTTGCTCGACCCCTGGCTCAATCCTATCAGTCTCGAGAAATCCATGCTCTACGGCATTCCAGACGGCCTTCGAAACATCCGGATCAAGCTTTCCGTCCTTGATCTCGAAGGGAACGCGGGTAGCGAGGGTGTTGCTCTCGTCCCGCTCAAAGAGCCAACTCGCTACCGTCGCTGAGGTCTCAATGAGAAAATGCTTGAGCCCTTTGAACTCGTTTTCATTTCCGAGGTAATCGCCCTCATCGAGGATTGGTTTATAATACCCCACGATCTTTTCATCACGTTTGATGGCTTCGCCGTAAAAACTCAAGACTCCGTCATTAAAGGTCAGGGGCACTCGGGCCCGGAGTTCATCGTTAAGTTTAGTCATGTCAAAATCAAAGAGCCGGTAGTTTAGACTCCACTGAAGCGGGTCTCCTGCCATGTCGAATTTTCCATTCACCACAAACTTACTCTCCCCTTCCAGGGTGGCATTGAAAGTAAAGTCCGCCAGAGGAGTCCCCGGAGCGAGGGTAATATTATGGATGGTTCCGAAGATGTCTTGAACCTGGAGATACTCCTGATCTCCGACGCCTGGGAAATCCAGAAAATTCACCCGTCCATCGCCAACAAGGATTCGGGAGATGGCAATAGGCAGTGGCCCACTCGGGGAACTTTTTTCAGAAGACTTAGAAGAGTTCAGGGTATCCATCAGCTTCTTACTCACATCGACCTTAAAATCATTGACTGTGACATTGATCTCCGGAGTAGGAGCATGACCAATTTCCTGAGGATCGAATTTGGTGTTCAAGGTCTTCATTTTCAAAAAAGGTTTTTTCTCTGAGACCAATGATCCGCTTAGGTCTTTGAGATCAAGATTCCCTGTCTTGGCGTTCAGCAAGAATTCCTTGAGAGCGAGCTCAACATTCTTTTCGCCGTAGACGAATCGAGTGTCATCCAAAGCGATGAAGGAAATTTTCTTAAGGGGATTACCTGTCTCTTTAGATTCTTTTGATTCCGGTGGCCGTGGAAGGCTTTTTAGCATCTCAAAAGTCTTCTTCTGTACATGGGCCCTGATTCCCTTAAACTGGATACCAAGATCGGAGTCTTCTGCCAGAAGCTTCGAGGAGTCAAACTCCACCCGAAGATTATCGAAGGTCAATAGCTCAGGAGTCTTACCTAAAAGCAAAGAGAGATTCCGCAGGTAAAGATTTTCTTCAACCAGATTCAAATCAAAATTCTCAAACCAGAAATTCAAATCTCCACTCTTCGAGAGGGCCTTCGCCTCCAAGTCGGAGATCACAATTTCATCGATGAACTTACCGAGGTCCGTGGGCGAAGACTTTTCTTCCGGAGCCTCCTGTGCCTGGCGCTCTTCAGGTAGATAGCTGAAAACTGTATCTATCAATGACTGATCAACCGCGAATCTTGGTCCAGGAATTTTGAGGGAGATTTGCTTTTTGTCGGCTTCTGTAAGGTCCTCAGCAAATCTCAGGTCCACACGGGGAACCGAGACAATCTTTAGGGCCGGATCATCTCTTTTCCCGATGAGTTCTCGCACATGACCGAGACCCATTTCAAAATCCATCGCCAGTTCATCCAGTTTCATGACAATTCCGGAATCGACCAAAATAATTGAGAAGTCTTTGAGAAAAAAAGAGGAAAGGTACTGGAGGGAGGATGGAATGGTCGCATCTTTGTTTTCGTTACTTTCTTCCGAACCGCCAGAATTGCGGAAGTCCTGGAGGAAATCTTTTGTGAGTTGAATTTTTGTGCCTTCTACGATGACGTCGGTTTTAAAATCTAAACCTGCATCCAGTGTTATTCTCTCCACATCCACGAGCTGAGGCTTCCCTTCCTCTTTCTGAGTTTGAAAACTGAAGCTCACTCGGCCCTCGGAGAGATCAGACTTCACATCTGTGACTTTGCTCCTCATCGGAGGGTCGAGATCTTCGAGAAAAGCATTGGCCCCACCCTGCAACAGAGGGTCAAAAAAGATAATAACTCCCACCAAGAGAATGAGGAGGAAGGTAAAAAATCCGAAAGTTTTCTTATGCTTAATAGCGACCAAGACACGCTCCTTTGTCTTCACAATAAAGACTAAGGATGGGTGTCTCGATGAGCAACTTCAGAGGAGCTGAAGATCTAGAACTGATCGGTCCGCAGCATCACCAGGGTGCAGGCATTCTCCACGTCAATCCCTTTATCTAGGAGTGCGCGGGCAAGCTTCGGGTTTTCAGCACCAGGGTTAAAGATGACTCTTTTTGGTGCAAGATTAATCAAATCCTGCTCTGATTTGTCAGAGATCGCCGGATTGACATAGAGAGTAACAGTGTCGATCTTTTGACCAGATTCGGCGAGCTCTCCAATGGATTTAAAGACCTTCTTCCCCAGGACTTCCTCTTCCCTGGGATGGACCGGAACCGGGGTGTGCCCGTACTCTTCCAGCATCTTCATCGCCTTGTACGAGTAACGGGAAGAATCCGTGGATGCACCTAAAACAGCGACAACTTCACTCATGGCCTCTCCTTTTAAAAAAGGCTAAAATGAGGAAAAAAGAGAGATCCCCATGGCCTTTGTTTCGAAGATATTCTACTCCCTCGATGACCTTAAGTCTCACCTGAAAACTCACGCACCGAGTTTCTATTTCTCATCGAAAACCTCCACCGTGATTCCCTATGACAAACTCGAGAGCCTTCTTCCCTGGAAAAAAGAAGAGGATTTTTATCTCTGTGATCTCTCAAGAATCCCCTCGTCGATGGAGCTCAAAGACAATGGAAACCTTGTGCTGCGGGGAAGTGTCTCCTGGGAAGAGGCCAAGAAATTTCTGAC